>JBBQAV010000008.1:0-58145 GCA_038316775.1 Gemmatimonadales bacterium
CTTCTCGACGAATGAGCCGCGCTGCCCGCGAGCATCGCGGTAGTCGCGGAAGCTGGTGCCGCGCGCCTCGATCGCTTCGCCGAGGACGGCGACGATCGAATCACGGAGCAGCTCTGCTTCCTCCAGAGTGACGGATGCGGCTGCTCGCGATGGGTCTATCCGGGCGCGCCACAGCGCCTCGTTCGCGTAGATGTTGCCGATGCCTGCGATTTTTCTCTGCTCCATTAGGACTTTCTTCACGGGCTGACTGGTCGCCCGGAGAACCGTCGATAGATGCGCCCCGGTAAACTCAGGGTCAAGTGGCTCGATTCCGAGCTTTGCGGAGTACACTTCGAAACGATTCGCATCCATCAGCGCAACGGTTCCGAGGCGCCTGACGTCCGCGTAGTGCAGAGCTCGGCCGTCGTCCAGATCAAAGCGCATCGTCGAATAGCTGAGCTCCCCGCGGGTGAAATTCCCGTCGTCAATCAGTAGTGCGCCCGTGAAGCGCGGCTGTACGACGAGGCGGTCGCCTGTGTCGAAATCGATCACCACCAGCTTGGCCCGCCGCCAGCTGCGAACGATGGTCGCGCCGAGGAGTCGCTTCCCGAGCGAGCGCGCGGTGATTTCGCGCAGCACGTCGGCTTTTCGGACGGAAATCTTTTTTATCGTCCGCCCGCGGATCGCGCCGTCCAGATCGCGCGCGATCGTTTCCGTCTCAGGTAATTCGGGCACCGCGCGTCAGCTCCCGCCAACCGATATCGCGTCGCAGCTGCTTTCCCTTGAGCGTCACCTGCTCGGCGTAGGACCTCGATGTCTCAGCGGCCTCGAACAGATTCGTCGCGACCGCCGTCACCGACAGGACGCGGCCGCCGGCCGTCACGAGCTCGTTGGTTGCAGGATCCAGCGCGGTACCAGCCTGAAAGACCTCGACGCCTTCTTCCGGCGGGGGCAGCTGTATCACATCTCCCTTGCGGACGGAGTCGGGATAGCCCGACGCGGCAACCACTGTCGTGACGGAGCAGAGAGGCTTCCACTCAGGATAGCTCGCGCGACTGAGCGAGCCCCCCTCGGCAATCAGCGTGATCAAATCGAGCAGCGACGAATTCATGAGCGGCATGAGCGACTGCGTCTCGGGATCGCCGAACCGGCAATTGAATTCGACGACCTTTGGTCCGCTGTCGGTAATCATGAGTCCGGCATAGAGGAGACCCTTGAACGGAGAGCCCGCGTCCCGTAGCGCGGATATGGCGGGTCTTACAATCTCCCCCATCGCGCGCGCCACGAGCTCCGGCGTTGCCAGAGAAGTCGGCGCGTAAGCTCCCATGCCACCGGTGTTGGGGCCGAAATCCCCCTCGAGCAGCCGCTTGTGGTCCTGCGCTGCCATGAGTGGCAGAGCCTGCTGACCATCGGTGATCGCGAAAAGCGAAAGCTCCTCGCCCTCCATGAATTCTTCAATGAGAATGTCGCGGCCCGCGGCGCCCAACACTCTATCGCTCAACATCGCGTTGATGGCGCGCTCCGCCTCGATTGCACTCTGCGCGACTATCACGCCCTTTCCGCCGGCGAGCCCGGACGCTTTTATGACTACTGGGGAGCCGAAATCCGCGAGAGCTGCCTTCGCCGATTTTGCATCGCTGTGCTGGCTCGCCCTGGCGGTCGGTATTCCCGCGCGCACCATCAGGTCCTTGGCAAATCTCTTCGATGTCTCGATGCGCGCCGCCTCCCGCGTCGGCCCAAAGATCGGAAGTCCTCTGCTCTGGAACAGGTTGACGATGCCCGCCTCCAGCGGAGTCTCCGGACCCACGATCGTCAGATCGACCAGCTCATCTTCCGCGAGATGAGCCAGATCCTTGATCTTGTCGACTCCGATCGGAACGCAACGCGCGAGCGAAGCGATGCCCGGATTTCCGGGTGCCGCGATCAGCTCGATGTTCGGATCATCGCGGCGCAGCTTCCATGCAAGAGCGTGCTCACGACCGCCGCCGCCGACGATCAGTGCCTTCATGCGAACGCTTGCTCGAGATCTGCGATCAGGTCTCCGACATCTTCGACGCCGCACGAGAGGCGAACCAGATCGTCCCTCAAGCCGAGCGCGGCGCGTCGCTCCGGCGGCACTGATGCATGCGTCATGGTGGCGGGATGGCTGATCAGACTCTCGACGCCGCCCAGCGACTCAGCGAGCGAGAAGACGTGCACCTTGCCAAGGACCTTGGCCGCTTTCTCCTTGCTCCCCGTAAGGACAGAGATCATTCCACCAAAGCCCGTCATCTGCCGCTTTGCCAATTCGTGCTGCGGGTGCGATGACAAACCAGGGTAAATCACGTTCTCGTGTCCCACCTTTTCCGCGAGCCATGCCGCGATCTTGCGGCCGTTCTCGTCGTGACGCGGCATGCGCAGGTGCAACGTCTTCGTGCCGCGCAGAACCAGCCATGCATCGAACGGTCCCGGAACCGCGCCCGATGTGTTCTGAATGAACTGCAACCGCTCGGCGAGCGAATCGTCGCGGACTACCGCGATTCCGCCGATCATATCGCTATGCCCGTTCAGATACTTCGTCGTGGAGTGATAGACGATGTCGGCGCCGTGCTCGAAGGGGCGCTGGAAAAACGGAGATGCGAAAGTATTGTCGACGATGAACAGCGCTTGCTTCTGCTTTGCGATCTGGCCCACAGCGGTCAGGTCGGTGATGCGCATCATCGGATTCGTCGGCGTCTCCATCATGATCGCGACCGTGTGGTCGTTGCACGCGTCCTCGACGTTCTGCGGATCCCGGCTGTCGACGTAACTGAAGCACAAGCCGAAATTCCTGAGGATCTTGTCGAACAGCCTGAACGTCCCGCCATAGCTGCTCTCGCCCGCGACAATATGGTCGCCAGACTTGAACAGCTTCATGATCGAGTCCGTCGCTCCCATTCCGCTGCTGAAAGCGAACCCGTACATGCCGCCTTCGAGCGAGGCGATGTTTCGCTCCAGCGCTTCACGAGTGGGGTTTTTCCCCCGGGCGTACTCGTAGCCCTTGTTCAGTCCGAGTCCTTCCTGAACATAGGTGGACGTCGTATAGATCGGCGTCATGATCGCGCCGGAGAGCGGATCCGGTCGTTGTCCCGCATGGATTGCGCGGGTGGCAAATGCGGATTTCGTGTCTTCGTCGAAGATGCGGGTCATTCGCCTTTCACACTGGAATGAATTTGGGGGGTGCCGCAGAGAAGTTAACCAATCGCCCGATCGTTTTCCGTCGTCCGACCGCGCTCTAGCCCGAGTAAATTACGCGCAACGGTGCCGTCCCAATAGGAAACAAGAGGAAAAACCAAGAATGGCATATGAGGGTCTGATGGTCAGCGTCTCCGGCGTGCGTGGCAAAGTCGGAGAGGCGTTGACGCCGGAAATCATAGGAAAGTTCGCCGCGGGCTTCGGAGCATGGGCGCTCGCTCGCGCGGGCGGAAAAGCGCGCATCGTCGTTGGCCGGGACAGCAGAGTGTCGGGCCCCATGTTCCAATCCGCCGTGCACGCCGCGCTTCAGTCGGTTGGCTGCGACGTGCTCGACATTGGGATGGTTCCGACTCCCACGGTGCAGCTGGCGGTGGAGCATCACCAGGCCGCGGGAGGCCTTGCCATCACAGCGAGTCACAATCCGATCGAGTGGAACGCACTCAAATTCATCGGCCCTTCAGGCCTCTTCCTCGACGGAGCCGAGGCGGCAGCGATGCGACAGGTGGTTGAGGGAAACATCCCGCGGGCGACGTGGGACAGGCTTGGATCAATCACGCAGGACAAGGACGCCGCCCGGGAGCACATCGAGAAAATTCTCGCCCTCCCGTTCCTCGACGTCGAGGGGATCAGGAAGAAAGGATTCAGGGTCGGACTCGACTGCGTGCGCGGCGCTGGCGGCGTGTTCATGCCCGTCCTTCTCGAGCTCCTTGGATGCAAGCTCGCGACGATCAACATGGAGCCCGACGGACGCTTTCCTCGACCGCCCGAGCCAGTTGCCGAAAACCTCGGACAGCTCCAGAAGCTCGTGCAGGATTCTCACTGCGACATTGGAATGGCCGTCGACCCCGATGTCGATCGCCTGGCACTCGTCTCCGAGGAGGGCTTGGCCATTGGTGAGGACTACACGCTCGCTCTCGCCGCGAAAGTTGTTCTGCGGCATCGGAAGGGCGTAGTCGTGACCAACCTCTCAACCAGCCGGATCGTGGACGACATCGCCAGGGAGGCGGGAAGCCGGGTCATCAGGGCGCCAGTCGGCGAAGTGAACGTCGCGACCCGGATGCGATCGGAGAAGGCGCCGATCGGCGGCGAAGGCAATGGCGGCGTAATTCTCTCGGAGCTCCACCTGGGCAGAGATGCCCCGGTCGGTGCGGCGCTGATGCTACAACTCCTGCTGGAAGAGGGGAAGCCGCTGTCCAAGATCATCGCGGCCTACCCCCGGTACGTTATCGTTAAGGACAAGCTGGACCGGCCTAACGCGCCTCTCGATACGGTGTACGAGGCCCTCAAGCGTGCTTTCCCTGACGCCGAGGCTGACACGCAGGACGGACTGAGGCTGACGTGGCCCGACCGGTGGGTCCACATACGGCCGTCAGGAACGGAACCAATCGTGCGAGTAATAGCTGAGGCGCCGACGGCGGCGGAGGCCGAAAAGCTCGTCCGCGACTGCAGAAAACCGGTCGAGGCATTGGGCAGCTAGAGACACAGTCAACCAGAGAACTGTATGTGTGGAATCATAGGCTACATCGGAATGCGTGGCGCGACCCCCCTTCTTCTCGAAGGGCTCAAGCGAATGGAATATCGCGGCTACGATTCAGCCGGCGTCGCCGTGATGAACGGAAACGGTGTCGAGACGCGTAAGGCTGCTGGAAAGATCTCGCAGCTCGAGCGCGCGCTCGCAACGAGCCCGGTCCATGGAGATACGGGCATCGGCCACACCCGCTGGGCGACCCACGGCGTCCCCAACGAATGCAACGCGCACCCGCACATCGACTGCAAGGGGCACATCGCGGTCGTCCACAACGGAATCATCGAGAACTCCCGCACTCTCAAAAAGGGCCTGGAGGAGCGCGGCCACAAATTCTCGTCGGACACCGATACTGAGGTCATCGCGCATCTCATCGAGGAAGCATTTGACGGGAATCTCGAGGACGCGGTGATCGAGGCGCTCTGGCAGATCGAAGGTACCTACGGAATTGCAGTCGTTTCGAGCCTGGACAAGGACAAGATCGTAGCCGCGAGGAAGGGGAGTCCGCTGCTTATCGGGCTTGGCGACGGCGAGTACTACGTCGCCAGCGATGTCTCCGCGATTCTCGCGCAAACGCGCGAGGTGGTCTATCTGGACGACGGCGACGTCGCGGTCCTGACTCGCGACGGCTACAAGATTCTCAACCAGCGCGCGCAGCAGCTGGAGCGCGGCGTCAGCAAGATCGACTGGGATCTCGATCAGATCGAGCGCGGTGGCTTCGACCACTTCATGCTCAAGGAGATCTTCGAGCAGCCGGCTACGGTCGAGAACGCCATGCGCGGGCGACTCCTGGTCGAGGAGGGCACGTCGAAGCTCGGTGGTCTCAACATGACCGACGAGGAGCTGCTCAAGTTCGACAACATCCTCATCACGGCGTGCGGCACGAGTTGGCATTCCGCCTTGATCGGCGAGCACATGCTCGAGAGCCTCGCGCGCATTCCTGTCGAGGTCGAGTACGCCTCCGAATTCCGCTATCGGAACCCGGTCGTCACCGACAAAACACTTTGCATCGTAATTTCACAGTCAGGTGAGACCGCGGACACGCTCGCTGCCATGCGCGAGGCCAAGTCCCGGGGCGCTCGCACCTACGGGATCGTGAACGTCGTCGGGTCGACGATCGCGCGCGAGAGCGACGGCGGCATCTACGTCCACGCCGGCCCGGAAATCGGAGTCGCTTCGACGAAAGCATTCACGAGCCAGGTCATCGCGCTCCTGCTGTTCACGCTCAAGCTCGCGCGTCTGCGCAATCTGTCGATGGTCGACGGCAGGGAGATCATCGAGGAGATGCTGAAGCTCCCCGCGAAGATTCAGACCATCCTGGACCGCGCGCCCGAGATCGAGAAGATCGCCGAGGAATTCAAGAACGCGCAGAATTTCCTCTACCTCGGCCGCGGCTACAGCTTCCCGACCGCGCTCGAGGGCGCGCTCAAGCTGAAGGAGATCAGCTACATCCACGCGGAAGGGTATCCTGCCGCGGAGATGAAGCATGGCCCGATCGCGCTGATCGACGAGAAGATGCCCGTTGTCTTCGTCACGCCACACGACTCGGTGTTCGACAAGGTCGTGTCCAACGTGCAGGAAGTGAAGGCGCGCGGCGGCCGCGTCATCGCCATCACGACGCGCGACGAAGATGCGCTCGAAGGGAAGCTCGATTACGAGTTCCGCATCCCCGAGACGAAGGACATGCTGACGCCGGTGCTCGCGTCGGTTCCGCTGCAGCTCCTCGCGTACTACATCGCCGTCAAGCGGGGCGCGAATGTCGACCAGCCGCGAAACCTCGCCAAGTCCGTGACCGTGGAGTAGGACTGAGAGTTCTGCTTCAGCGCGTATCGCGGGCGGACGTCCGCATCGGAGAGCGCACCACGGGGAGCATTGGGAAGGGGTTCCTTCTTCTCGTCGGCTTCACGCACGGCGACACGCCCGAGAAAGTCGATTGGATGGCTGAGAAGACCTCCGGGCTTCGATTATTCAGCGACGCCGAGGGCAAAATGAACCTCGGCCTCGCGGAAGTTGGCGGCGCCGTGCTGGTCGTCTCGCAGTTCACGCTCTACGGAAATGCGGAGAAGGGAAAGCGGCCCAGCTTCATCGATGCCGCGCGTCCGGAAGAAGCGATTCCCCTTTATGACCGGTTCCTGCAGGCACTTCGTCTGAAGGGGCTCAAAGTAGAGAGCGGCGAGTTCGGCGAGATGATGGATGTCGAGCTGGTGAACGACGGCCCTGTAACTCTCTGGCTCGAGCGGTGAGCGCATGCCGCGTGGTTCTGGCGTCGTCTTCACCAAGGCGGAGCGAGCTGCTCAAGCTGATCGGTATCGAGCACGAGGTGCGGCCCCCCAACATCGACGAGACGATGCGTCCCCGCGAAGTTCCGCGGCGCCACGCCGAGCGGCTCGCACGAGAGAAGGCGAGCGCCATCGCCACACGTGACCCTGACCTGATCACCATCGGCGCCGACACTGTCGTCGTGATCAACCGCAAAGTCCTCGGCAAGCCGAAGGATGAAGACGACGCCGCTCGCATGTTGTCGATGTTGAGCGGCCGCGAGCACACGGTCGTTACAGCTGTTGCGGTCTCACGCGGCAGAAAGCTTCGCTCCGCCATCGAGGAGGTGCGCGTCAGGTTTCGCGTACTCCGCGACGATGAGATCGAGGCGTATATCGCGACTGGCGAGCCGATGGACAAGGCGGGCGCGTATGGAATTCAGGGGTACGGCGCGACGATCGTCGAGCGGGTTGAGGGCGATTATTTCGCCGTGATGGGCCTGCCGCTCGTGAGGCTGGTGGGATTGATGCGCGACGTGGGAGTCAGGTACAGGTTCGGCGAGATCATGACGTCAACCGATTAGCTCGCGGGCCGTTTCCATCACCCGGCGCTCGTTGTCGAACGCCAACTGGCTCGTGGCGTCCTCGATCGGAACCCAGCGCGCCTCGTTCACTTCCCGGTCGTGGTCCTTCGTGTCGCCCGACACGTATCGAAGCAGATAGAAGTGCACGCGCTTGTGAAAGCGCACGCGGATGCCGTTCTCGAGTCCGACGTACCAGTACTCGATCGTCTCGATCGGCTTCTCGACCTCGCTCTGCACGCCACCTTCCTCTCGCGCTTCGCGAACCGCGGTGATCTCGGGCGTTTCGCCTTTGTCGACGATGCCTTTGGGCAGCTGCCACCGATTCTGCCCGCCGACCAGAACGATCACCACTTCTATGTGGCCCTTCTCGCCGCGAAAGACCACACCGCCAGCGGAGATCTGCTCTCTGACAGGAACCTTTATTGTCAGGGATTTCTTCGCGCCTGGCTCGCTGGATCTCTTTGGCGTCATCCGCGGTCTCCTCTGGCATAACGACTTCGCCACAGTTCCACCTTGTCGAGCACGTGGTGCGTCTCGATATGCTTCATCCGACCCGGACGATTTTCCATGGAGATAGGATAATCCTCGTCCGGATCACCATACGCATCGATGATGAGATCCTGAAAGCGACGGTAGGGTCCGGTCCGTTTGGGATTGGTGTAGCCCATCAGGCTGATCACAGGACGATTTAGCGCGACGCTCATGTGCAGCGGACCGGTATCAGGAGAGAGCACCAAGGCTGACGCGTCGAGAATCGACACCAGATTTCTTAGGCCGCTCCCCAGCTCCGAGCGCGGTTTGTGTGTCGCGCTGTCCATCACGACTTTCTCCGCGGCCAGCTCTCGCTCCGACCGTCCGCCCACGAGAACCACCTGCATTCCAAAATCCCCGTAGAGCGCGTCGCTCACCTCGGCCCACCGCTCCGGCATCCAGTCTTTTTCGGGCTTGCTCGTCGCGACCACGATCGATGCGATTGGCCTGTCGACCGACGAAACGAAGTTGCGCTGCCATTCCCGCTCGTGCGGCCACGGACCGAGATCCCACTCGACCGGCTTGGGCGAGACGCCGAGCTCGGTGAGAAACTCGAAGTACTGGTCCTGAACGTGTTGGACCGGGCTCGCGGGGATCTTCCGGTTGGTGAATACCCAGTTGAAGTCGCGCGCGCGGGCCCGGTCGAATCCGAGCTTCACCGGCGCCTGTGTCATGGCGGTGACGATTCCTGCCTTGAAGTAGACCTGCAGGTTTATCACGAGGTCGAACCGGCGCTTCGCCAACTCCTTGCGGACATCCGCGAACGCCGCGGGTCCCCGCGCGCGATCGAAGACGATTATCTCGTCGACCGAGCGATGGCCGCGTACGAGGGCGGTGGGTCCAGGCTGCAGCACCCACGTAATCCTGGTCTCGGGATTCAACCTCTTGAGCGCGTTGATCACCGGCAGCACGTGTACGGCGTCGCCGACAGCACTCATCATCACGATGCAGATGTTGTTCGGAACACCAACGACGGCCGGACCGGTCACTCCACGCTCCGGAGGCGGAGATATTCTTCGTCTTCCGCCGAGTAGGGCAGCTCGTAGAGATCCCGCCATTTGCGGAGAGAGCGAATCAACCGGTCGAGATTCGCCTTCGCCACGAGCGGCGAGCCGGGCGAGCTGAACCGGACGCGATCAACGTCGAGAATGTGGGCGTCGAGATCCGGGCCCTCGCCTGCCGTGAGCAGCACGTTCTTGAGGTTGAGATCCTGGTGATGCGCCCCGGCGTGGGTGAGTGAGCGCAGCAGCTTCACGACCGCATCCAGGACCATCACGCGATGGACGTGATCCGTGACCTTGGCGAGCGCTACCGAGAGATCGTGGCCGTTCGGTATCTCCCGTGTGGCAACGTCGGAGCGGCGCAGAATAAGACTCGTCGGATACGTGACGTACGCAATCACTTCGGGTGTGCTGACACCGCCGGCGCGCAGCCGAAGCGAGGCGATCAACTCTCGATACCCGCGCGTGGGAAGCACGAACAGATCGCTGCTGATCTTCGCCGCCCATCCTCCGCGCATGTTGTGCCGCACCACGACTCGCCCACACTCGCCGGGAAGATTCACCGCAAAGACTGGCGCTCTTCCTACCAACGGAGTCGCGTCCGGCTGCCGGGCCGCGTACTCGTATAACTTCTCGGACTCGAGCACCTGTCGGATACTCGCCGAGCAGTTGGTGGTGGCAACGACGCGCGCGCCGTTGACCTCGAAGCGCTCGTAGGATGGAATCCTGATTCCGGCGATCATCTACTCTTGCCGCCTGGTCGACGCACCGATGCGATGGCGCTTAGCAGTGCCTGCGCTTTGCTCTGCGTCTCCTCCCATTCGCGCTCGGGAACCGAGTCTGCGACAATCCCCGCGCCGGCCTGCACCGACGCCTTACCGTCCGCAATCACGCAGGTCCGAATCGTGATGGCCAGGTCCATCCGCTTGCCGCCGGCGGCGATGTATCCGATCGCGCCCGCGTATGGTCCGCGGGAAACCGGCTCTAGCTCGTCGATGATCTCCATCGCGCGAATCTTCGGCGCGCCGGTCATCGTGCCCGCGGGGAATGTCGCACGGAAGACGTCGAGCGCCGAGAGACCGTCGTTGAGCTCGCCCTCCACCTGACTAACGATGTGCAGGACGTGCGAATACTTCTCGACCTTCATGAGCTCCGTGACCTTGACAGTTCCATACTTCGCCACTCGTCCGACGTCGTTCCTGCCGAGATCCACCAGCATCACGTGCTCGGCGCGCTCTTTCTCGTCGGCAAGAAGCTCGGCCGAGAGTTGTCGGTCTTCTTCGGCCGTCTTGCCACGCCGGCGCGTGCCAGCGATCGGGCGCAGTGTGATCCGGTTGTCCGACACGCGCACGAGGAGCTCCGGAGAGCTTCCGACGATCTCGACTCCATCGAGCGCAAGATGATACATGTAGGGCGACGGATTGATCGTGCGGAGTGCGCGGTAAAGATTCGCGGGCTCGAAATCGAGTGGAACGTCAATGCGGCGCGACAGCAGCACCTGGAAGCAGTCGCCGGCCCGGATGTATTCCTTGATCCTGTCGACGTGCGCCATGAAATCGGCGCGTTCGTAGCTTGAATGGCCGTCGACAGGAGGCGCTCCGAAATCCGGCGACATCGTCACGAGCGGAACCTGCTTGCGCAGCCGGTCGAGAAGCTCGTCGATCTGGGCCTCTGCACGCTGGTGGAGCGCGCGAAGCTCCGAATCGCCGACGCCATTGGGAATCGGAACGGAAATCACAACGCGCGCGCGGCCGTACAGATTGTCGAGAATGACGAGAGCACGCGTGAAGACGAAGACCGCGTCCGGAACTCCGAGGCCTTTCTCGGGGCGGTCGGGAAGCTCCTCGATGAGACGCACGATGTCGTAGCTGAAATATCCGACGACGCCACCCCAGAATTGACCAAGCTCGGGAACGTCAGCGGGCTTTGCTGCATCGATCAGCGCACCGAGATCGGCGAGTGGATCGGCCGGCGTTCTCGCGTTGTGCCAACCGCGTTCGCTGTCCCAGTCCTCGACCTTTCCGTCTGCCAGCCGCCAGGCCGAGCGGGGCTCGGTGCCGAGATAGGTGTAGCGGGACCATGCATCTCCACCCGCCGGCGCGGATTCGAGGATGAATGCGAATGGACCCCGCCTCAGCTTGGCGAACGCCGAGACCGGAGTGTCGGTGTCGAGCAGACAATCCTTCCACACCGGGACGAGCGTCGCCGTCGCTGCTCTGCGCCTGAAATCCTCGAAGCTCGTCACGCTGCTAATTTTCCTCCATGAGGTTCCACATCATCGCCTTCATTCTCGCGGCCGCGCTCGGCGCCGCAACACTCGACGCGCAGCAGGCGTGGAACGATCCCCGCACGCGCGCTCTGGTGGAGCGCGCCACCGAGCGCAGAGCGAGTCAGCTCGCCGACACTGCGCTCGTCGACTACAAGGCAACGGCGCACGGCTATGTGACATTCCTCGCACAATTTGGAGAGGGATTCCCCGAGCCGCCAAAAATCGTGAAGGCGGACGAGCTGGGTCTGGAAGTTTACTGGCGCGCTCCCGATCTGAGCAAGCAGCGCATCATGGGTCGCCGCGATACGCTGCTGCTGCCCACCGACATCAACTATCACCGCGACCACCTGGGAATCGTTCAGAATAACTTCCGGAACATCATCCGGATTGGTGAGGGCGACGAGGTCCAGGACGTTCCACACCCGCTCTCTGCGACGGGGCTCGACGTCTACGACTTCGCGATTCACGATTCGCTCCAGATTCGGCTCGGTGACCGCGTGCTCGATGTATATGAGGTGAGAGTGCGCCCGAAGGACGACCGCCAGCCTCGCGCGGTTGGCGCCGTTTACATCGATCGCGAGACGGGAGAGGTCGTGCGAATGGCGTTCAGCTTCACACGCGCCGCGCTGATCGACAAGGATCTCGAGGATGTGTCCGTGGTCCTGGAGAACGCGCTCATCGAAGGCCGCTTCTGGCTTCCGCGCCGCCAGGAGATCGAGATCCGTCGCACCGGATCGTGGCTGGACTATCCGGCGCGCGGAATCATTCGCGGGCGCTGGGAGATCTGTTGCTACGAGGTGAACAAGGGGATTTCCGCGAGCTACTTCACGGGCCCCGAGATCGTCATGGCGCCGCAGGCAGAGCGAGCGCAGAATCCGTTTCCCTTCGCCGGACACATTCTGGATTCGCTCCCACCGGATGTGAGAGCGGTGACTGACGAAGATGTACAGAAGGTCCAGGAGGAGGCGCGCGCTCTTGTCCGCGCCCACGCTCTCGCGCGCGGCCGCAGCTTTGCGCTCTCCGCGCGTCGCATCTCCGACTTCGCGCGCTTCAATCGAGTCGAAGGGCTAGCGCTCGGAACCGGATTCGTTCAGCGCCTTGGAAGTGGGGTCGCAGCCGCGGCATCGGGCGGATATGGATTCAGCGACGAGGAATTCAAGGGCCGTGGCGCGCTGGAGTATCGGACGGGGGCAGGGTCGTCTCTCATCCTCGCGGCGGAGCGGCAATACCGGGACGTGGGCGACGAGCAGGAAACATCGCTCGTGCGGAATACGATCGCCGCGCAGGAATTCGGCAGCGATTACACCGATACGTACGACGTCCGTTCATTTTCGCTGAGTGGCTCGCTCGCGCGGTTGGGATGGCGGCCGTCATTCGACCTCGCATACGAGCGGCACGCGCCGCTCGCGGTGCACGCGCAGCCGGCGAATGGACGATTCGAGCCGGCGATTCCCGCGCTATCGCTGCGCGAGAGTCGCCTCACGCTCGCGCTCGATCGCTCGGCGAGACTCACGCGTGGCGGGTACGAGCTGGGCGCTCACCTCGCAATGAGCGGGATCCGGCGTGAAAAATGGGGTGGCTCGCTGGGCGGAGAATTCCTGCGGCCGTCGCTGACACTCGACCTCCAGAAGCCGGTGGGTTCGAGCAGGATTCTTTTCCATACGACCGCGTCCGGAATCTTCAGCAATGACACCCTGCCAGCTCAGCATCTCGTCTATCTGGGCGGGCCGACGAGTGGTCCCGGCTACGATTTCCACGAGTTCGTGGGGCGTGGCGGGGTGAGCCAGCGGGCGGAATATCGTTTCCTCGCTCCCTTCTTCCCGATTCCGCTGGGCAGGTTCGGTAAAGCGCCCGGCAGCATCACCCTCGCGCCATTCGCGAACGCCATTTGGATCGATCGGTCGGCCCCATTCAAGGCTGAGCGACAGGGGTGGTACCCGTCCGTGGGGCTCGGCGCCCTGACGATTTTCGACGTTCTTCGCATGGATGTCGCGCGTGGGCTTCGAGGGGGAAGGTGGACTTTTTCGGTAGACATCGGCCGCGATTTCTGGAGCGTGCTCTAGGCCCCATTTCGGCCTGGGGGTAAACCCGTTATTGAACGCCGTGGGTCGTCGTCCTTCATGGGACGGGAATGCCCAATTCGGACTGAGCCCGTTTCGACGATCCATCATCAAAATTGAAGGCAGCAGCCATGGCTACACTCCCCGATTTTCGCCGGACGTCCCTGACGCTTGCGGCACTCGCCACACTGGCGGGTTGCGCGACAGCAACCAGAACCCCAGCAGTGAGCGACGCTTCCATTGCTCGGTCCGGCGACACCGCGCAGCCCGGAACACAAAAAAATGCGCTCGCCCGCGCGGACAGCGCGTACCAGGCGGGGGCATATCCGCTGGCGCAGGCGCTATACGAGGGGATAGTCGCGAGAGAATCGTCGCCCGCCTCGATCGCGGTCTTTCGCCTCGCGACCCTGCGTTCGTGGGACAACCGGCTCGACGAGGCGGTAGCTCTCTATCGCCGCTACATAATCCAGGAGCCGCGTGACGCGGAGGGGCGTATTGCACTGGCGCGTACACTGGCCTGGGGAGGCCACTACTCGTCTTCTATCGCCACCTACGATTCGCTGATAGCGAGCAACCAGGGGACCCGTGATGCGACACTCGGCCGCGCACAAACCATGGCCTGGGCCGGGCGGCTCGAAGAAGCTCTCGCTTCGTACAAGGTCTGGACCCGCGATCACCCGACGGACCGCGAAGCATCGATGGATTACGCCCGCGCGCTCGCCTGGAACAACCAGATGGAGGACGCTGAAGTTCTCTACACCGAGCTGGCCAGAACCGGCAACGCGACAGCGACAAAGGGACTGGCTCGAGTGATAGGGTGGCGGGGCGATCTCCAGCGAAGCGAGCGGACATGGCGGCAGGTGCTCGTCACCGACCCGGCCGATCCTGAAGCTCTGACCGGGCTTGCCCAGGTTCTGAGCTGGCAGGGCCGTCAGAGCGACGCTGAGACGGCGCTTGAGCAGGCTCTGCGTGCGAATCCAGCCTACGGCGATGCACGCACGCTGCTGCGCGAGGTGCGGGCCGATTTGAGGCCGAGCGTGACAATCACCGGAGTTGGCATCAACGACAGCGATGACAATCGGTCTACCGTCCTCATGATCGACTACGTCGCTCGCGCCTTGTGGAACGGTTCAGTGGGTGGGAGATACACGGAGCGCAGCGCGAACTTCTCGGCGATCGACTCCCGTGCTCACGCGGTCAGTTTGTTCGGCCGCTGGCAACCGGCTGGGAGTTCATGGCAGATCCGCGCGGATGGTGGCGTCACGCGTCACTCGTCCACTTTCGTGCCGTCAACGTCGCGGCAACGAACCATCGGCAGTGGCGGACTGCGCGTTTCCGGAAATGTGGGACGCTCGCTCATCGTTGGACTCAGCGGCTCACGGATGCCATTTGACGAAACGGCGCTCCTCATTGCGAACGGTGTGGTCAGCTCGGAGCTCGGTGCCGAAGCACAGATCACTTTGCCGGCGCACTTCACACTGTCAGGCGGAGCGAGTCATGCCAGATTGACTGGCGGAACAAGCGAGAATTCCCGCAACGCATTCTCGTCGACCCTGCGTTGGAGCAACAATCGACGCTGGAGTCTTGCGGTAGGCGGCCGTCAATTCGGGTACGACACGACATCCTTTGGCGATGGCTACTTTGCGCCACGCCGATACACTCTGGTTGAGGCAGGCGCACGTACCCACGTTGGCGCCAACCTCGGGTGGAACGGAGATGCAGATGTCGGACTGGGCAGTCAGAACATCGGGCTCTTTGGATCGAAGGCGGGATCCCGCCTTGCCGAACGCGCCGCGCTGACCCTTGGATATCGCTTCGATCCCGCTCGTGAGGTCAGCGCCTCCGGTGGCTATGCGAACGTGGCTGCGCCGGGTCAGAGCAGTGGTAGCGAGTACAAGTGGTACACATTCTCGTTGCGGGCGCGACTGGGCTTCTAATCCGGACGGCGCTCCATGCCCCTCTCGGCGCTAGCGGGGCGAGGGATGCTCAGGAATATCGGCGAAGGCCCGTTGCATCGCACCGAAGAGCGGCTTGACCTCTGAATACCAACGCGGACTTTCCCACTGTGCCCAGGTCCAGGTAGGGGGCACGGCGAATTTCGACGTGGCAACGCCCCGTGGCAGCGCATCCCCACCCGAGGCCGGCTTCGACGGATCGTAGCTCTCGACTACGAACCGGAATCCGTCCGTGATCGCACCCGTAACGTGGCCGGCTGTCGTATTGCCGGCGAGCACGCTCCTGCTCGAAGGATCCACCAGCTGGAGCATCCCCCACGGCAATCTGACCTCGATGACGCCCGTTGTCTTGTCTGCATACCAATCAGCGAGGGAGTTGCTCGTCTCGCGCGCAAAGAGCAGGCGATTTCGGTTGTAGCTTTTCGCCGGGAAGATGCCGCCGTCTCGTCCGACGCGGCGGCGATTCGGAACGACCACCAGCGAATCCCAGACCCCGCGATCGTTGGCGACGGTTCGGGGCGACGGGTTGTAGACGTACTGAATCGCAGGTGGCCTGCTTCCAGGAATGAGTACGACTCTATACGGGTTGTAGGGGTGGTCCACCAGCAACTGGCTGTCGTCAGGGCCTCCGAGATCGAGCACGAACTCGAGGCCGACTGGGGAGCGCGACCCTGTATGCGGGAGGCGGGTGTCGCCGAGGGTGGGTTGATAAGTATCGATTCCGATCTGGTAATGCGCTCGCGACCAATCGATACGGCCGACGTCGAGGCGGAGGTACAAATACGCCTCGTCCTGCGCGACGCGCAGTGATTTCAGCTGTAGTGGGGGCGCGATACTCGAGGGTGTTCCGGTCGCTGCATAAAGCACCGGCCGACTTCGCCAATCGGTAGTGTCACCGTCGATGGTGATTCTCGATGCTTTGCTCCCCGCGCGCATCGCAATCACCCCGTAGCCTTCTTCGGCATCGAGTGGGTTGAGCCAGAGGCGTTTCCGATCGGGCGGGTACTCGAAGTCAGTGACGATCCAGCTCTTTTTGAACCATTCGTCGATGAGAGCGAAAAGACCTGCTCCGGCTGCGCCAGCCGCATAAATGTCTCGCGTGAGCCTCGCGTCGATGACTGCCTGCTCCGTCTCTGAGTGGCCGCCGTGGTTCCAGCCCTGCGGCTGAAAGTGGCCAATTCCGCGAGAGGAAGGCACGCCGTACTCGCTGATGACCAGCGGCATGCCCCCGTGATGAGCGACCAGCTCCCGCAGATAGCCGAAGTAATTGCTCGGACCGTCCGGAGACCGCGCCTTCAAATATCCCGGATCAACGAGCAGAAAGTCCGGATAGTAGGGATACGCGTGGTACGACGCGAACACGCCCGCCGTGAACGCGTTGGTGGGGTGCATCTTCATGGCGTCGAGTCCGACGGTATCGTTGTCGTACTCTTTTGGCAGCTCCACGAACTTTTCGCCGCGCGCCCGCAACAGGGCGAGCTCCTGAGCCTTCGTGGCTTCCGTCGGATGCGTCAGCGGGTCCAGCGTCGGCCAATTCGTATACGCGATTGGACGCTGCGCATTGTATCGCTGCATCTCGAAGCCCACGAGAAAGTCACACTGCTGAGCGAGCCAGGCTTCGAGTGCGTTGCCACTCTGCAGCGTCACGTATGTGCCGGCATAGCTCGTCCGCTCTGGCCGGCTTGCGTTGTACGCTACCACGGAAAAGGGCTCCCACTCACGCCCAATGATGTAGCCCAGGGTCCACTGTGCTACGTCAGCGCGATAACTGCCACTCGCGTGACCTGGGGAGGGCTGTATGGTTGCGTCGCCATGAAGGAGCGACACGACGCGCCGCATTTCTCCCTGAAACTGTCCGAGCCAGCGAAGGTCGTCGTACTTCTCCTCTTTTTTCCCCGGTGGCAGCTCGGTCCAGACGCCGTGAATCAACCAGAGCGGCTTGCTTGGGTGCGCAAGATTCCAGCTTCGCAACGCCGCGTAGAAATGGGGTGGGTGAATCGTATAGACACGAATCGTGTTCGCGCCCATTTCTGCTGTGAGCGCGATCCACCGCTCGTAAGTGCTGTCGTTGGATGGAAACTCCGATGGGAATTTTCCCGGCAGAGCCGCGCCGAGATTCACCGCCTTGATCCACATCGGCGACCAGCGCCCCGCGGCATCGCGAACCTCGAATACTCGTCGTCCTGTCCTGGCGACGATCGTCGTGTTCACTGGCCGTGCTCGCGTGGTAGCTGCAACCTCCTGCATCGGCCCTTGCATCATCGCCAGATAGGATAGCGCGGTTGAATCACGGGGAACGATTCGCAGCGCCCGCTCGAAGCTGTGTCTAGCCGCGGGAAGATCTCCTGACCTGTAAGCAGCCATACCTGCTCCCGCAGCCGCGTCGTACGACATGGAATCCGCGAGAACCGCGCGTTGAAAGAGAGTACGCGCTTCCGCCACTCGTCCCTGACGCATGACGGCGTATCCGGCGCCGGTGAACGCTTCGGCGTCGGCGGGGCACAAGACGAGCGCCCGTTTGAACTCGGTCTCAGCGCTCGAGATGTCGCCGTTGCGATAAGCGTCCCAGCCACGATTCACTGCCTGACCAAACGCGGGCCGCGCTCGACACGCGACCTGCGATTGCACCGCGCCCGGCGCAGCCACCGTCGCGCCCAGCATCAGCCAGGCAAGTCGCAATGAAACGCGAAGTGTCCTACGCCGCCGTCCCGAAACCTTCATCGAAGACAGATATCATGGGCGGCAGGCATTGGCAACCGCGCGCAGGGTGCGATTCCGCGAGAATTGATTCGGTCACGAAGCGCAGGATCGACACTCCTACGTTAAGCCGTGACTTGCACTGCCAATCCCCCAGTTAGAGATCGGTGGCTCCTTCCCATCTTGAGGGAGTTGTTGCCAGCAACCTCGCTCGAGGCTGCAGAGTCGAAACCAGGGACGAGCTATTGGCAGGTCGTGGTAGATGAAGGGCTGCTGACCGACGAAGAGATAATCAGCGCACTATCGATGCGCACCGGTTTTGGAATCGCGACCGGACTGCTGGTGAGCTCACAGGCGCGCGACAAGGTTCCGGAGCGCCTTGCTCGCCGGTTCGAGATTCTTCCACTCGCACTCTCCGACTCGGTGCTCGATATCGCGACGGCCAGCCCCTACGATCTCGATTGCGAGAAAACTCTCGCGTTCGCCACCGGCCGGATGGTGCGGATGTCCCTCGCCGCCCCGCACCGTATCCTGGAGCGCATCGAAGAGGTTTACGCGCCGGTGGAGCGCGTGAACAAGCTCCTCACTCGCGCGGGACAATCCGATCTACACCCGGTCATAGAGGAGGCTGACGCGACCGAATCCGACCTCGACGACAAGCAGGCCGAGCGACCGGTGATCAAACTCGTAGATCACATAGTCGCTGAAGGAATCGGCGCGGGGGCGAGCGACATCCATCTGGAGGCCGGCGAAAACGGGATCGCCGTGCGCTATCGCATCGACGGAATGCTCAAGGAGATGATGGTTCTTCCCAAAGCGGTTGGCGTTCCGCTGGTGTCGCGGATAAAGATCATGTCGCAAATGGACATCGCGGATCGGCTCCGTCCGCAGGGAGGTCGAGCGCGCGTTGCCATCAACGGCTCCCGCGTCGATCTTCGCGTCTCTACGTTGCCCGCGGCGCACGGAGAAAAGGTGGTGATTCGCATACTCGACCAGCGGTCGGCACTTCGCTCCGTCGAATCGCTCGGTCTCGATCCGGTCGATGGCCCGCGAATGCAAAAGCTCCTCGAGGTGCGCGAGGGTCTGATTCTGGTCACTGGTCCGACCGGATCGGGAAAGACTACCACGCTCTACGCCGCACTTCGTCTGCTCCAGCACCGCGGTGTGAACATCATCACCGTGGAAGATCCGGTCGAATACCGCGTACCCGGAATCGTGCAGGTGCAGATTCACGAGAAAGCCGGCCTGACCTTCGCATCCGCGCTCCGGTCCGTGCTCCGGCAGGATCCGGACGTCGTTCTCATCGGGGAGATACGGGATCGCGAAACAGCGGCGATCGCCATTCAGGCCTCCCTCACCGGTCACCTGGTTTTCGCGACCCTCCACACGAATGACGCCTGCAGCTCGATCATTCGCCTCACCGACCTGGGCGTCGATTCCGGAAAACTCGCCGGTGCCCTCAAGGGCGTCGTGGCGCAACGATTGATTCGAAGACTGTGTCGCGCCTGCAGGATGGTCGCGAATGCCGGAGTGCCGAGGCGACTCGTTGCCTCGATCCCGGAAGACTCGATGATCTATGTGCCCACCGGCTGCACCGAGTGCTCGATGACTGGATACTCGGGACGCGTGGCGGTGACGGAGGTCCTGGTGACGACTCCTGAGATAGAGCGCGCAATTGCAGCGAACGATCCGCAAGAGCGTTTGCTCGCGGCGGCGCGCAATTCCGGAACGCGCTCACTCTGGGCGTGCGGTTGTGCGCAGCTCGTCGCGGGGAACACGAGCGCGCAGGAGCTTGTGCGCGTCCTGGAGCCCGAAGGCGCCCGCGCCGATTCGCGCGAGCCCGGCACAGGCTATGATCTAGCGAAGCCTGTCATCTATGAGAGGCGCGTGAAGAAAGGCGAGACGAAGATCGTATCGGGAGTGGTGGAGGTGTACGTCATCCGTCACAACGGCGGAGACTGGCGTGTTCTCCTGCTCCAGCGTTCACCAGAAGCGTCCCGGCCGGGCTCCTGGGAGCTCGTATACGGCAAGATCGACCCGGGGGAGCGCCCGGAACACGCCGCGGTCCGGGAGCTCCGCGAAGAAACGGGACTCGATGTCAAAGCGCTCTACAACGTCACGGTGAACAGCTTTTATCTGCACACCACTCAGACCATTCAGATGTCGATCGTTTTTGCCGCGTTCGTCGGGGAAGACTCGGAGGTAACTCTCGGAGAGGAGCACCGGCGATACGAGTGGCTGAGCGTCGATGAGGCATGCGAGCGATTCACGTGGCCGAGAGCGGCGCGTGGGCTCAAAGACGTCTGGCACCTGCTTGCCAAAGGTGACGCTGGTCCGGTCGAAGATGTTTTGAGGATCATCTGAGGCTGAGAAAAAAAGCAATTGTGGTCGTCGCTCTCAGCGCGGTCTTACTGTAGTCAGATTGTCTTGCCCCTGTGGCGCGTTGGGCTTCACTCGAACGCTCTTCGCCGGAATCCCGACAGAAACGTGGTACGGCCGAACATCCTTTGTCGCCACCGCCATCGCCCCAACCATCGCCTGCTCGCCGACGTGAACCCCCGCGAGCACCGTCGCATGGTACGTGATCCGAACTCCGTCCTCCAGCTGCGTCATAGCATCGGTGACGTCGCGCTGGTCGACGATGCTGTGAGTGTGACTGTAGATGTTGGCGAAATCGCTGATCGAAACGTTGTTCCCGAGCGAGATGCCCCCGCGGTCGTCGAGCAGCACGTAGCGGTGGACGACGACGTTGTCGCCGACCTCCATGTTGTAGCCGAACGAGAACTCGACGAACTGAAACGCCTTGAAGTTCTCGCCGCAGCGCTTGAAGATGTACGGCGCGAGCAGGCGTCTCAGCTGCACTCCGAGCTCCACGTTCTGCCCGCCCACGGGCGTCCGGTCGAATGAATACCAGAGCCAGAGCAGGGGCTTCACCTTCTGAAACCGCGCGTCGTCACACTCGGCGTAGTACTCGGGCTCGAGCGTAACATTGCGCGGATCGAGCGAAGAAAGTGCGAGGCGTGTCCCCAGCGGCAGCTTGGCATCTTCGACCGCGGTCTCCCAGTTCGATGCGAACTGAGGATACACGATCTCGCACAGCGTGCGGCGGCAGAGAAGTGCCCGGTCGCCGCCTGACTTCAGCTCGTCACCGATTTTCTCCAGCCACGGTGTTGCAACTCCAGTACAGGGTAGCGCGGGAAGTTTGCGGAGCGGATAGATCGCCATGTCTGGAAAGGTGTCCTTTGCGCCCCGGAAAAACCAGCTACTGGGTCGGTCGCGACGCCCGCGCGCGAACGAGCGCCCTCTCGCGCTCAACCCGCGTCAGGATCTGCTCCCAGCTGTCGTCGCGAACATTCTGAAACGTGACCGTCAGTGGCTGATCGAGATCGACCGATTCATCGAAGAGATAAATGGCGCTTTGCGTCTCACGCTGTCTCAACCGCTGCTCTCCGAAGCCGGAGCTTAGCGGCAGCACCTCGAGCGCCCGGAAATCACGACCGCTGCTGGTGATGACGAGCTCCATTGGACTGAAGTGGACGTCGGGCTCGACACCGTAGAACGAGACGTACCAGAGATCGGGGGCCCTGCCACCAGTGCGCCGCGTTACCGCTGAAATCGCCTGCTTGTTGCTCTCCTGCAGCTCGCGGAGAGCGCGATACGAGTCGGGCGTCAGCAGCCGGATGAGATTTTCATCGAGAGGTATCGCGCGCACGATCAAACCCTGCAGCTCCAGCCTGATCGCGACGTCGTCCTGCCGAAGCGTTCCGAATCCCACCGGCACGCTCGCTCGCCCGGTCGTGTCATCGGAGATGGGGGCGAGACTTCCCGACTGTCCGGCCGCTGTTGGCGCCCCGCCGGCACACGCCGTAACGATCACCAACAGCGCGGCTGCGCCGAGCGTCCGGTGGAGGCTCACTCTGTCTCCGCCTCCGGAACCGCTTCTTCCGCCTCCGGAACCGCTTCAAGGAGGTCTGTGATAGCCTCCAGCAGCTCGACGCGCCCTTCGCCCGAGTGCGCGCTGAAAGGAATTACCTGCTCGCTCTCGAGCAATAGCGCGCGCGTGATCGAGGCGACTTTCTCCCGCGCCGCTACCTTGCTCAGCTTGTCAGTCTTGGTCAGCGCCACGATCGTCGGCACCCCCACCTCGGCCAGAAAGTCCAGCATCGCCCGGTCATCATCGCTCGGCTCGCGCCGGATGTCCAGCAGCAGGACCATACCCCGCAGCTGGGTCGTCCGTTTCAGGTAGCTCTCGATGAGCGGTTTCCACTCGGATTTCTTCTCCTTGGAGACCCGCGCGTAGCCGTAGCCCGGAAGATCCACCAGGACGAATCCGTTGTTGATCCGGAAGAAGTTGATCTCACGCGTGCGGCCAGGGGTGCGGCTGACACGCGCGAACGATTTCCGGCGGACGAGGGAATTGAGAAGGGAAGACTTGCCGACGTTCGAGCGTCCGGCAAATGCCACTTCAGGAAGAGCGGAATCCGGGCGCCAGCCATGCCTCTCCGCCATTCCGCCAATGAACTCTACGTTCCGGATGACCAGCCTTTCGGTGGGCGCACCCGGGTCATTAGCCATCTAGTGCGTTACTGAATCGTAGAGCGCTTCGCCCGAGCCAGCCGTCGCCGCCGGCTGCGGACGGAGCGCGATCGCCAGCACCTCGTCCATCGTCTTTACCGGATGGAAGCGAACCGACGCCTGAACTTCCCCCGGCAACTCCTCGACGTCGCGCGCGTTGCCGTGCGGGATGATGACGTCGGTCACCTTGTTCCGGTGAGCCGCCACCGACTTTTCCTTGAGACCGCCGATCGGCAGCACACGGCCACGGAGCGTGATCTCGCCGGTCATCGCAACATCGCCGCGCACCGGAACTCCAGTGAGCGCGCTGATGACCGCTGTCGCGATCGCTATTCCGGCTGACGGGCCGTCCTTGGGCGTCGCTCCCGCCGGCATGTGGATGTGGATGTCCCTCGTCCGATAGAACTCCGACTCGATGCCGAGGGCGCGCGCCCGGGCGCGGGCGTATGACAAAGCTGCGCTGGCCGACTCCTTCATGACGTCGCCGAGCGTTCCCGTAAGCTGCACTTTGCCGCGGCCTTTCACGACGCTCACTTCGATCTCCAGCACTTCGCCGCCCGCCGACGTGTAGGCGAGTCCCGATGCCACTCCGACCTTGTCCTCCAGTGACGTGTCGTCAGGATCGAACGGTGGGGCGCCGAGCAGCTCCTTCAGGTCTTTGACGGCGACGATTTGCTTCTCGCCCCCGGTCGCCACTTCGGCCCGTTTCCTCGCGAGCTTCCGCGCGACGCGCGCGATCCGTCGCTCCAGCTCGCGCACTCCGGCCTCACGCGTGTAGCCGCGCATGATCGCCATCAGTACGTCCGGCTCGAGAGCGACTTCCTCGCGCTTCAGCCCGTTCGCTTCGATTTGCCTCGGCACCAGGTATTGCCTGGCGATGGCGAGCTTCTCGTGATCGAGATACCCAGCAATGCGAAGAATCTCCATGCGGTCGCGCAGCGCCTCGGGAATTCCCGCCAGCGAGTTCGCCGTCGTGATGAACAGCACCTGCGAGAGGTCGTAGTCGACCTCCAGGTAGTTGTCGTTGAAGCTCGCGTTCTGCTCTGGATCGAGAACCTCGAGGAGAGCCGCTGCCGGGTCGCCACGGAAATCCTGCCCGAGCTTGTCGACCTCGTCGAGGAGAATTACGGGGTTGACGACTTCCGCGCGTCGCAGCGCCTGGAGGATTCGTCCCGGCATCGAGCCGATGTAGGTGCGGCGATGTCCGCGAATCTCTGCCTCGTCGCGCACGCCGCCGAGCGCCATCCGCACGAACTTCCTGCCGAGCGCGCGCGCTATCGACCGGCCCAGCGACGTCTTGCCGACGCCGGGAGGTCCAACGAGGCAGAGGATCTGTCCGTCGAGGCGCCCGACGAGGGAAAGAACAGCGATGAAATCGAGGATCCTGTCCTTGACGTCGTCGAGACCGTAGTGATCCGCGTCCAGAATCGCTCTCGCGTGCGGAACGTCGAGCACTTCGTCGGAGCGTTCCGTCCATGGGATCGACAGGATCCAGTCGACGAAGTTTCGCGCCACCGTGAACTCCGGAGACATGGGCGGCATCCGGCGCAGCTTTCGGAGCTCGCGGAGCGTTCTTTCTTCAACGATAGCTGGTAGCGTTTTCTTCCGGATCTGCGCCTCGAGCTCGGCGAAATCATCGCTGTCTTCTTCGCCCAGCTCCCGATGGATTACCCGCAGCTGTTCCTGGAGATAGAACTCGCGCTGATTCTGGAACATCGCGCCGCGAACATCGTCGTCGATCTTGCGCTCGAGACGCAGCAGCTCGATCTCACCGGACAGCAATTCCCCCAGCATCTCGAGCAGACCCCGGAGACGGTCCGCCTCGAGCAGCGATTGCCGCAGCTCGAACCGCACGCCGACGTGGGCTGCAACGCCAAATGCCTGACGCTCCGCCGAGTCCGTGCTCTGGATGATCGAGACGATCTCGGCCGGAATGCGGCGGTGAAGGCTTACATATTCTTCGAACGAGTTGAGGACCCGCCGGCTCAGAGCTTCCGTCTCCGCCGCGTCCTCAGGGCCTGGTCCCTCGAAGGGCAGCGGCGCCGCGGCCGCGCGAAGAACGGTGCCGGCCGGGATGTAGCGCGTCACTCGGGCGCGCGCGATCCCTTCGACGAGAACGCGCGTCGTCCCCGTCGGAAGCTTTGAGACCTGAACCACGCGGCCGATGACTCCGGTGCGGTGGAGATCGGCGGCGGCGGGCTCCTGCTTCTCGCCGTCGCGCTGCGCGACCAGCAGGATGATCTTGTCCTCCGCCAGCGCCGCGTCGATCGCGGCCAGCGAAGCGGGACGTCCCACGAGAAGCGGGATGACAACATAGGGGAAAATGACAACATCCCGAAGGGGAAGGACCGGTATGCGGTCCGACGTCGGGATGGTCTCGTTATCGCGCTGAAAAGTCTGTGGCAAGTCTTGGAGCTTAAGCTTCCTTTTTGCGTCTAATCGGGGAGATCTCGAGCAGCGGCTGCGTGCCGTTCGTGATGCACGACTCGGTCACCTTCACCTCGACCACATCCTCTCGGCTCGGAAGGTCGAACATCACTTCCATGAGAACCTCTTCGAGGATCGCGCGAAGGCCGCGGGCGCCGGTGCCACGCTTGAGTGCCTTGGTGGCGATTGCCACGAGCGCTCCTTCGTCGAACGTGATCTTCACGTCCTCGAGGCCGAACAGCTTCGCGTACTGTTTCGTGAGAGCGTTCTTCGGCTCCTTGAGGATCCGGACCAGCGCTTCTTCGTCCAGTCCTTCGAGCGCGACGGTCACCGGCAGCCGTCCCACGAGCTCCGGAATCAAGCCGTAGCGGAGCAGATCGTCCGGCTCGACTTCGCTGAACATCTTGGTCAGTGCCAGCTTCTTGTCGCGGACAGCCGCTCCATTGAACCCGATCTGGCGGCGGCCGGTGCGCGACTCGATGATCTTCTCGAGCCCGTCAAAAGCACCGCCGCAGATGAAGAGGATGTCCTTCGTATTGAGCTGGATGTACTCCTGCTGGGGATGCTTGCGCCCGCCCTGCGGCGGAACGGAGGCCACGGTCCCCTCGATGATCTTGAGCAGCGCCTGCTGCACGCCTTCGCCCGATACGTCGCGGGTGATGCTCGGGTTCTCCGACTTGCGCGCGATCTTGTCGATTTCGTCGATATAGACGATACCGCGCTCGCACTCGGCGACGTTGAAGTCACCGGCCTGGAGCAGCCTGACGAGAATGTTCTCCACGTCCTCGCCGACGTAGCCGGCTTCGGTGAGCGTCGTGGCGTCAGCGATCGTGAAGGGGACGTCCAGGATCCTGGCCAGCGTCCGGGCGAGAAGAGTCTTGCCTACACCGGTAGGGCCGATCAGCAGAATGTTGGATTTGTCGAGCTCGACGTCGTCGTCCTTCAGTGACGTGGAGTTGATGCGCTTGTAGTGATTGTAAACCGATACGGCCAGCGCCTTCTTCGCCTGCTCCTGCCCGATCACGTACTGGTCCAGAACGTCCTTGATCTCCTGCGGCGACGGGACCTGCGTTATCGCCTCCGCTACCTCCCTTTCCTCATCCTCCGCCAGAATCTCATTGCAAAGAGCAATGCACTCGTTGCAGATGTAAACCGAGGGTCCGGAAATGAACTTCCGGACGGAGTCTTTCGATTTTCCGCAGAACGAGCAACGAAGGTGTTTCTCTTGAGACATTGATCAACGGGAGAAAGGGGACCGCCGGCGAGAGTGCCGCCTGACTAAAGATACCTAACAGCGGGCTCTGAAACGGTCAAGCAACGAATCCCGCTAGCAGGACTCGTGAAGAAATTCACAAGTAACAGTGGGAGGTTAAGCCTGTTTGAGGGCCTCTCCGCTCGCTTTGAGTGCTTCTTCCATCTCGCCGCGGTAGGAAATCACGTTGTCGATGAGGCCGTACTCCTTTGCCTCGTCGGCCGACATGAAGCGATCGCGGTCCGTATCACGCTCGATCCGCTCGACCGGCTGGCCGGTGTGTTTGGCCATGAGCTTGTTCATCTGCGACCGCAGGTGGAGGATCTCCCTTGCCTGGATCTCGATGTCCGACGCCGTTCCGCCGCCACCGCCCTGCGAGGGCTGGTGGATCATGATGCGCGCGTGGGGCAGCGCCGATCTCTTTCCCGGCCGTCCAGCCGAGAGAAGGAAGGCTCCCATGCTTGCCGCGAGTCCCATGCAGTTGGTGTTAACCGGCGACTTTAGGAACTGCATCGTGTCGTAGATCGCCAGTCCGGCCGAAACGCTGCCGCCGGGCGAATTGATGTAGATGTGGATGTCCCGCTCGGGATTGTCCGACTCGAGGAAGAGGAGCTGCGCGATCACTATGTTCGCCACGTCGTCGTTGATCGGCGTGCCAAGGAAAATGATCCGGTCCATCAGAAGCCGGGAGAAAACATCGTAGGTGCGCTCGCCGCGGCTCGAGCGTTCGATGACGTACGGGGTGTAGATCGTCGGCATGGGCTCTTCTTCGTCTCGTTTAGGCATTAGTCGATACATCGTTTCGGTCCAGCAGCCACTTGAAAACCTTGTCTTCGGTGATGCTGCGCTCCATTTCCTTCAGGCGCCCGCTCTTCTCGAGCTGGGCGTAAATCTGGCCGGGGTTCGCGCCCTTCTTCTCGGCCTGCTCCGCAATGCGGTCGTCCAGGTCCTTTTCCGTAGCGGCCAGTCCTTCCTTCTCGGCGATCGTCTCGATCACGAGATCGCGTCTGATCTGACGCTCGGCCATCGAGCGGAATTCGCCGGCAAATTTCTCGCGCTCGCCCTCCGGAACCTGGTAGGCTTCCGCGTAGTTCTGCACGAACTGCTGGACCCAGCTCTTCGGAACGTCAAAGGCGTTCGCGGCGATGATCTGGTCGATCAGCTGCGTTCTTACGCTCGCATCGATCTCGCGCCCGGCGTGCCGCTCCATGTCGGACCGGACCGTCTGCCTGAGCGCGTCGAGCGACTCGAAGTCGCCGACTTCGCGCGCGAGCGCATCGTCCAGAGGCGGGGCTGACTTGCGCTTCACTTCGTTGATGGTGATTCGAACCGTCTTGGTCTGGCCTCTCTGCGCTTCGTCGGGAAAGTCGTCCGGCCATTTCACCGGTCTCTCGACGGTCTCGCCCGGGGCGGCTTCCATGATCAGCTCTTCGATGCCCGGAATCGCCTGACCGGCTCCCAGCACGAGCGGATAGCTCTTGCCTTCGCTCCCTTCGGCCCCCGGAGCGGCCGTGGCCAGCTGAACATTGACCATGTCCCCCGGCATCGGCTTTTCGGTGACCGGCGTCCACGTGGCCTTCTCGTCGCGAATCTGCTCGAGCTGCTCGTTGACCTGCTCGTCGGTGACCGACGCAGCGGGCCGCTGGACGCGGAATCCGTTCGTCCGGGCGAGCTCGATCGTCGGACGCACCTCGAGATGCAGCTCGAATGTGAGCGGCTTTCCTTCCTCGAACTTGAGGTCGTGGATGTGCGGCTGGGCCGCGACCTTGATGCTCTCCTTTTCGATGAATTCCTGGTATGCTTCGCGGACCAGCGTCTCCAGAGCTTCCTGCCGGATCGCCTCTCCGAACTTCTTGCGAACCACTGTGGCCGGTGCCTTACCGGGCCGGAAACCAGGCAGCCTCACCGTAGAGGCATATCTCCGGGCCGCTTTCTCTTCAGCATCCTTGACGGCCTCAGCAGGCACCGAGACCTGGATATGGCGCTCGACCCCTTCGGATGCGCGAGGCGTGAACTCGATCTTCATGTCCGGAATATAACAGCGGCGCAAAGCCAGTACTTCGTTTCGAGGTGGCTGGAATCCTGCCAAGGTAGGTCTGACAGTGCCTCTCGGATAATACCTATTACAAACCTCACGAACGCGGTCGAAAAGGCGCGGATAGGCTTGGGCGTCCTCTCACTCGACGATCGCTGGCTCGATGCCAATGAGCGGTTTTGCGAGCTGTTGGGTCAGTCGCGAGAAGAAGTCCTCTCGCTCACGCGACGGGATACGACCCATCCCGACGATTTTGAGGCCGAAGGCGATGAGCTGGCCAAGGTTCGCCGCGGCGATGTCCAGTCGGTGCATCTCGAGGAAATGTTCCGCAGGCGGAACGGCACCCCCGTTTGGGTTAGCGTAACCGCCGGGCTCGCTGACGCTGGTAACGCAGACCATCCTGAATTGCTGATTGCGGTATCGGACCTTACAGCGCGACGTGAGTCGCAGCGCGGGTTGAGCGTCCAGCATATCGTCAGTCGCGTCATCGCCAGCTCTCAATCCCCCGCCGATACCGTGGCGTCCACGTTGTCCACGGTTGCGACGGCGCTTCGCTGGGCCGACGCGGCGTATTGGGAAATCGATCGTATCGAGGAGGTTCTGCGGCCGGTTCAAACGTGGAGTCGGGGAGATCGGCCTGCCGAAGAATTCGATGCGACGACGCGACGAACCGTCTTTGTGAAGGGGGAGGGCGTCCCCGGACGCACCTGGGCCCTGGGGCATCCGTTCTGGGAAAGCGATCTGGCCGCATCCAACGCCTATCCGCGTCGTCAAGCGGCGACCAAGGATGGCCTCCACTCGGCATTTGCGTTTCCCGTGCACACTTCCGAAAAGTTCTTCGGGGTGATGGAATTCTTTGCGGAGGATGTGCTCCCGCCGGATACAACGCTTCTCAATGCCGCTGAAGGAGTCGGATACCAGCTTGGAGAATTCATGGAGCGCTCGCGCGCGCGCGTTGCGGAACACGAGAGCGAAGTGCGCAAAGCGTCCATCCTTGACACCGCACTCGATTGCATTATCACCAGCAATCACCTCGGCATGATCACTGAGTTCAATCCCGCGGCCGTGGCAACGTTCGGGTACTCGAAGGAGGAGGTGATCGGTCGGCAGATGGTGGATCTCATCATTCCGCCGGCGCACAGAGAGGCGCATCTCCGTGGGATGGCGCGATACCTCGCCACTGGCGAAGCCCACGTCCTGGGGCGCCGCATTGAGATTGACGCGATGCGATCCGACGGCTCGATGTTTCCCGTGGAGCTCGCGATAGTACGGGTTCCCCTGCCGGGTCCCGCGTTCTTCACGGCCTATGTGCGCGACCTGACCGACCGAAAAAGGCTGGAGGCGGAACAGGAGCGGTTACTCACAGAGAGCGAAAAGGCGAACCGGGCGAAATCCGAGTTTCTCGCTACGATGTCACACGAGCTGCGCACTCCCCTCAACGCCATTGCGGGTTACGCCGAGCTGTTGAAACTCGGAATCAGAGGCCCGGTAAACGCCGCCCAGGTGGCCGACCTCGATCGGATCAATCGATGCCAGGCCCACCTGCTCGGCATCATCAACGACATTCTGCAATTCGCCAAGCTGGAGGCGGGGCAGCTCGAGATGAAGGACGAACTCTTTCCATTCGAGACAGCGCTCTCGGCAGCTGAGGAACTTGTGAAACCGCAGGCCGATGCGAAGAGAGTATCCCTCCGGTATGAGCGGAATGACGAAGCCGCATTGGTCCGGGGAGATCGCGATCGGTTTCAGCAGATCGTTCTGAACCTTCTGTCAAACGCTCTGAAATTCACGCCCGAAGGCGGCGCTGTCGGACTCAGAGCCGAATCATCGGATGGACGGGTGCTGGTGCGGATTACCGACACGGGAATAGGCATTCGCGCGGAGCAGCTGGAACGGATTTTCGATCCCTTCGTTCAGGTGCAATCAGGACCCACCCGTGCGTCGGACGGTGTCGGCCTCGGTCTAGCGATCAGCCGGGACATGGCCCGGCAAATGGGCGGCGATATCAGCGTCGAAAGCGAAATCGGCAAGGGTTCAGTTTTTACGCTGATCGTAGCGAAAGGGGCCTAAACAAAAGGCGCGCGCGGCACCGCTATTGCTTTTGCTTCCCTTACTGAGGCCAAAACAAACTGACCCCTCTGTACGGAGATAGACCATGGAACTCGATACCCTCAAGGATCTTTACATTGAAGAACTGAAAGACCTCTATAGCGCCGAGAAGCAGATCGTGAAAGCGCTGCCGAAAATGATCAGGGCGACAAAGCACCCGGAGCTTAAGGCCGCCTTCAAGACCCATCTACGCCAGACCGGCGAGCATGCGAAGCGGCTCGAGACGATTTGTAACGAGCTGGGTGTAAGCCCGCGCGGCAAGAAGTGCGTCGGGATGGAAGGACTCATCGAGGAAGGGAGCGATCTGATCAAGGAGAAGCCTGATGAGGACGTTCTGGACGCGGGTTTGATCTCGGCCGCGCAACACGTCGAGCACTATGAAATGGCGGGTTACGGCACCGTTCGAACCTACGCGCGACAGCTCGGCTACGAAGCACAGGCGCAACTGCTTCAGCGGACGCTCGACGAAGAGGGCGAGACGGACCATCTGCTGACCGACCTTGCCGAAGCGCGGATCAATCTCGAAGCCGAGTAGCGGTACGCGCGCGGCGGAGGGTGACACGGACCCGAAGCTGCGAGAGGAACTTGAGCGGGCGAGGGCGGGGCTCGTCTATTCGAGCGAATCAGATCGCCCGTTCGAGTTCTTTGCGCTGCAATACAAGGGGAAGCGCACGTCGCCGAGCACGGCTGAATTTGCCCGGCTCGTTGGCGCGCCGGCGGATGCACCGGTTGAGGTCCGCTCCCTCGAGAGCTTTTTTGCCCGCCACACTACGACGAGCGATCCATACGACGGTGAAGCGCAGCGGATCCGTCCCCGTTACGAGGAGCTGGTACGCGTGCTAACCACGCGCCTTCGCGATGTGAGGGTCTATCGCATCGGCAAGATCGAGGTGGTCTGCTACGCGGCGGGACTCGATGCCCGCGGCAATCTCGCCGGCCTGAAGACTGTCGCTATAGAAACGTGACCGAATCGACATTCTTTCAGGGCTTCCGAAACGTAAAAAAAGCCGGCCTTCGGGGCCGGCTTTTTTATTGGTCCCGTTCGATGAACTAGGATCCGCGCCGGCCGGATTTCATTGACGTCGCCGGAGGCTTTCCGGTCCTTACAGGGGGATTGGGCACGTGCTGCTGCACCTTCGTAGCGTCGGGGACGCTCTGGGGTTGAGCAGCTTTTTTCTTCTTCGAGAAATCGGGGATCTCGTTTTTTCGCTTCATAATGGTCTCCGTTCAGGAAGAGCGCTGGGTGCATGCGAAAGGGGGGACTCGAACCCCCACGGATTGCTCCACTGGATCCTAAGTCCAGCGCGTCTACCAAATTCCGCCACTTCCGCGCTCGCGTCCAAAGATAGCAACTCAAACGGATAGGTGTGAACGACTCCCGCCGAGGAGTCGTCGTGGGTCCTGCCGACCATTGCCGCTACCCAAAAGAAAAGCCCCTGCGAATCCGCAGGGGCTTTCCTCCAGAGCAAGATGCTGGCTCTTAGTTGCCTATCTGAAGATTCACGATTCTCGGCGCATGATCTGGATCCGCCAGCGAGTAGACATTGAGGCTGACATAATCCCCGCTCTTGAGCCGTCCCAGCACTTCCTGCAAATCGCTCGGCGTGGTGATTGCGCGGCGCGGGGCCGGAAACAGCACGTCGGTGATGACATCGTTTCGGGATAGCTTGTCGTCGGCTGGACCGCCGGGAGTGACGTCCGACACCATCACGCCACGCACTGGCATGCGGACTCTGGCTTGCGCCGCGATCTCCGCGCTCACCGGCGCGACCGAGATTCCAAGCGCCGGGTGAACCATTCCACCGGCACTGATGGGTGCCGGAGCCGAGACGCTCGCGACCTCCTGATCGGTCTTGGCCTCCATGAGCGTTACGCGGAAATTCTTTCGCTGCCCGTAACGCATCGCCTCGATCTCGATCGTCTCGCCAGGATTGTGGTTGCGGACGATTCTCTGGAGCGTGCTGACGCGGTCGACCGGTTGGCCGTCCGCGGTGATGATGACGTCGCCCGGCTGGAGACCTGCTCTCTTCGCCGGAGTATCATCGCTCGGGAAATTGCGAACGAGCACACCACGGATGTCCTTCACGCCCGCGACTGCCGCATCCTCGGCGCTGACATCGTCGATGCCAATTCCCAGGGCGGGAACGCGAACGCGGCCGTTCTTGACGATCTCGTCCATCACGCGCTTGGCGAGCGTGATCGGAATCGCGAAACCGTACCCAGCGTTGTAGCCGGTCGGACTGGCGATCGCGCTGTTGATGCCGATGACTTCTCCGCGCGAGTTGACGAGCGGGCCTCCCGAATTGCCGGGGTTGATCGCGGCATCGGTCTGAATCAGATCGCTGATGGCGTACCGGTTCGTGTTGTTCGGGTTCATCAGCTCGCCGAGACTCCGGCCCTTGGCGCTGATGATGCCGGCCGTGACCGTGTTCTCGAGTCCGAGCGGATTGCCGATCGCCAGAACCCATTCGCCGGTTCGCGACGCGGCATCGTTGCCCAGCGGCACGGTCGGGAAATTGTTTCCTTCGATCTTGATGACCGCGACGTCGGTCGTACGGTCGTGTCCAATGACCTTCGCCGTGAAGACGCGATGGTCGAGCATTCTGACGGTCACTCTGTCGGCGATCGTCTCACGATCGGAGTTGGTGACGACGTGGTTGTTGGTGAGGATGTATCCGTTTGACGTGACGATGAAGCCCGAACCCTGGCCACGCATTGCGCGCGGCTGCTGCGGGGTGTCGAACTGCCGGAAGAAATCCTCCATGCCGGGCGGAGCGGCGTGCGGCGGAACCGCCGAGCGTCCGCGCTGCGTCGTGGCTCCGGTTCGCGGGGCGCTGAAGACTTCAATCGAGACGACCGCTGGCGTGACGTTGTTGGCGATCGCGACGAATGCATTGCTGGCTTCGGCAATTGGCTGGACGATTGCCGAAGCGGGACGAGTCTGCGCGAATCCGAGTTTGGTCCAGTTCATCCCGGATGCGACGATCAATCCGCCTATAAAGGCGGTAGTGGCGGCTACGATGAGCCGCGCTCTCTGCGTTCCAATTGACATGCGACTTGTGGCTAAAGGGTGTACCTATATGACACGATGTAGGAGAAACAGGTTTCACGCCAGCCCGAACGAAGCGCGGGAGCAAAAAGGGCAGCAGAGAAAAAAAGTGACTCCTTCTATAATATCTGTATACGCCCAAAACACAAAAGTGCTCCAGGAATGTTTTGTAATCTGGGCGCAATCCAAGCGGGTTAACCCGTATGTTTACAGGCCGCCGAGGCTATAACGAAACGATACCGATGTAAAAAAACGTTGCACCGTTATTGATGAGCTTGCTTATCTCGCCAATCGCAAGTGATTCAAACATAATGACTTAGTCAAGGGCACAGCCGTTGCCTTAAGGTGGCCGTCACCGACTCCCACCTCAAACACGGGCAAACGGTCAGAATGCTTCGCTGCAGATTGTCCAACTCGATCGGCGCGTTGCTTGGCGCGTTCCTCATTGCCTCCTGCTCCGATGTAGGCCCCACCGGCCCAACCGCTCCGATCAAGGCCACCGCGTCTCATTCGAGCGCCCCGGTCAGCGTACCGGCGATTGCCGGAGCAGTAACGAACGCCGCGGGACTGGAGCTTCGCGCTATCTGGTGGGACAAGAGCCACAAGAACGTCACTAGGGTTTCGAAGACCATAAATCCGTCCGGTGGAACGATCTCGATTCTCGAGACTGGACTGACGATGACCTTCCCGGCCGGCGCCGTCGCGAGCCCAATCACCATAACGGTGACGGCCGACGAGAAGTACGTCGCCTATAAAATGGAACCGTCGGGTACCCGGTTTCTGAAAGATGTGACGGTCACTCAGTCGCTCGAGAACACTTCGATTTTCGGACGCGCGCTCAAGAGCCAGCTCTACGCCGCTTACATAGCCGACGACAACGTGAAGCTCAGTGGCAGAGTCCCGGTTCTCGAGATCGAGCCGTCCACGACGATTTTCTCCGTGCTGTCAGGCTTGCTTCCAAAGTCGCAGGTCTGGACCATCAGACACTTCTCCCGCTACATGCTCGCATCCGGCTGAGAAAAACCGAGTTTCGGAAGCTCGCATAGAGCGTAAAATCACTTCTCCAAACCCGGCTGGTCTACATGCAGAAATCTGAAGATGTAGAGCACGCCCACCGGCTGGTCGACATGGCTCGGGTGGCGGAGCAGCGGGACGAGAGCGGCAAAGCGCTGGGGCTGTACGACGACGCCCTGGCCCTGCTCACGATGGACAGTCCGGATCCGTTTCTACCGGACGTGCTGCGCTGGAAAGGAACCGTGTTGAGGGAACGAGGCGAGACCGAGGCCGCGTTCCGATTCTATACGATGAGTCTGGAGAAGGCGACAGCCATCGGCTCCGAGATTGGACAAGCGCACGCGCTCAACTGTCTCGGAACCATCGCCCAGCGCCGGTGCGACCAGAAAGAAACGGAGCGGCTCTACTCCCGGGCGTCAGAGCTCGCTCAGAAGGCCGGCGATGGGAGACTCCTCGGAATGATTGAACAGAACAGAGGAGTGCTGGCGAGCACGCGAGGAGACTATGCTCACGCCGCCGCGTTCTACTCCAACAGCCTCGGCGCCTTCGAGATGGCAGGCGACGCCGAGCCCATGTCGTGGGTCCTTAACAATCTGGGAATTCTGCACACCAAGATCAAAAACTTTGGCGAAGCGCGGGAATACCTCGAGCGCGGACTTGCGATCGCGGTGAATCGCAGGGACGCGGTCGTGAAGAACGTCATCACGCTCAATCTCGCCGAGGTCTGGATGGGACTCGAGCGGTGGGACACGGCTGATGAATACTGCGTCGATGCGCTCGAGCAGGCCCAGTGTCGCGGCGACCATCTTTCCGCCGCGGGAGCTCTCAAGATTCGGGCGGCAATCGAGCGCCAGCGTGGTGCGCTGGACAAGAGCATCGCGACTCTTCGCATCGCGATCTGTGAGGCCGAAGGCGCTGAAGACCGGCTGCTCCATGCGGAAATGCTGCGAGAGCTGGGCGAAATCTCCCGCGCTGTCGGGAATGCGGGTGCAGCGCGCTCAGCATGGCGCGAAGCGGTGGATTCTTTCGAGAAGATCGGCGCCGTGCAGGAGGTCACTGAAGTCCAGGCGCAGCTGCATGCACTGCCGGAATAGCGACAGCCGTCCCACCCAAGTCTGCACTGCAAACGGGTGACTATGACGAGCGGTCCCTCGTCTCCCTAGCGCTGGAGATCCTGCTTCGCGAAACTCGCGACAAAAGACTCCCCGGGACGCCGTAGCGCAGTCATGACCAAGAGCAGGCCAACAGTTGAGTTGAAAGCGGTGGAATCATCCGCCGTCCGCGAGAGCATCGATCGCGCGAAGCAGGCCGAGCGCGAAGGACGCTGGCCGGAGGCGTGCGCTGTCTATGAGCAGCTGGTGCGCGATCCTTCCGCGAATGCAGTCACCCGCCTCGCTGCGCTTCGATGGCTCGGCAGGGCGTATCTCGAGCAGGGCAACCGCGCCGCGGCGCTGGATGTTCTGGAAGCGGCCGTCGCGGCGGCGGATGTCGTCGGCTCTCCACCCGCGATTGCCCAGGCGCTCAACGTCGTGGGGATCGCCTACCAGGTCAGCGGCGACCTGGACCAGGCGGCAACGATCTACGCAGCCGCGCGCCAGAAGGCGGAGTTGGCCGGCGACGGCGCTCTCATCGCGATGATCGACCAGAATCTTGGCACCGTCGCCATCATTCGCGGCGATCTCCGCGGGGCGCTCGAATCGTTTCGGCTGAGTCATCTCGGATACCAGACGCTCGGGATGCGCAACCACGAAGCGCAGTGTCTCAACAACATCGCGCTCGCATACATGGAGCTTGGCGAGCTCGCTGATGCGGAGGCCGCCTACAACGAGGCATCCCGCGCATTCGAGGAGGACGGCGATCGCGCCCGCCAGCTCGATCTCGCGGTCAACAAGATCCAACTCTATATCGCGGGCCGCCGTTTCGACGAGGCAATGTTACAATGCGAGCAGCTTCTGGCGCTAAAGGACGAATCCACACCCTGGCGCGGCGAAGTGTTTCGGCATGTGGGCGTAATCGCCCGTGAGCGCGGCGACTTCGCACAAGCTGCGGATGCTCTCGGCAAGGCGGAGCAGCACGCGCTCGAAAGCGGCGACATGCTGCTGCGAGCCGATGTGTCCGAGCAGCTTGCGGAGCTGTACTGGGCGCAGAAGCGCCACCGGGATATGCTCCAGCGACTGAACGAAGCCCATTCGCTCTACTCACAGCTAAAAGCGCAGCACCGCGTCGCCCAGGTGGAGAAGAGAAATGGCGCGTTGGAATCGCGCTTCCTGGAGATGGCACAGCTCTGGGGCGATTCAATCGAAAGCAAGGACCGTTACACGCAAGGCCACTGCGAGCGGGTCGCCTTTTTCTCGTGTGTGCTCGCCGACAGCGCGGGCTTCAATTCCAGATCGCTATTCTGGTTCCGTATTGGCGCCTTGCTGCACGACATTGGGAAGATCATCGTGCCGACCGATGTCCTGAACAAGGCGGGCAAGCTCACCGACGACGAGTGGGCGATCATGAAGCGGCACCCGGAAGCGGGACTCGAGCTCGTGGCGGACATCGACTTTCCGGGCGACATCACGGCGATTATCCGGAACCACCACGAGCGTTGGGACGGAACGGGTTACCCCGACCGGCTGAAAGGCGAGGCTATTCCATTCGCAGCTCGAATCCTTTGCGTCGCGGACGTCTACGACGCGCTGACGACGACGCGTTCGTACCGCCCCGGCCTGACCCACGCTCGCGCAGCAGAGATTATGCGTGCTTCGGAGGGCCAGTTTGACCCGACATTGCTCGAAACATTCCTGAACTGGGCGGAAACAGCTGATATTCCGGGCCGCTCCACCCCCCAGAGGCTGGCAATCTTTGCCTCGGGCGTCACCGCCTGACCGGGAAACCTCTGTAATAAAGTGTTTCCATTCGTAATGAAACGTTACGACAAAATGGACCAATTCGGCCGGCGCCAAATCGTAAACTCTTGTGAATCAAGGGGTTGGGTCGGGGCACGGCCCATGCCACGGACGAGCTTATCAGGCATAAAGCCCCTTACCGAGGTGGTTTATGATGAAAGGTCACCGAATTTTCCGGTACCTCGTCCTGACTGCGAGCGCAGCGACCAGTCTCTCTTGTGGAGACTATACCCGCGCCACCAGTCCACAGATACCTTCGAATCTCTCGGCGCCGACTCTTACCGTCGCAGCGTCGTTCTCTATTGTTCCCCGCGGTACAGCTGCAAAGGCCGTGAAGTGGAGTTCATCTCACCAGAAAGTCGATCAGAGTGTAACTGCTGTAATCGGTCCCGAAGGCGGCTCGCTTTCGCTACCGGGAGCAGATTTCTCGCTCTCGATTCCAGCCGGCGCACTGACGGCCTCGACGACGATTACCGTCGTAGCTCGGGGTGGTTCGTTCGTCGTGTACGACATGCTTCCGCATGGGATTCAGTTCCTCCTTCCCGTGACGGCGGTTCAAGGACTGCGCACGACGGCCATATATGGAACGGCCGCGGGCAATTCAGTCAGAACCGCGTATCTGGCGGACGGCAACGACCAGGTCAGATTCGACGGGTCGGTGTCGCCAATCGAGCTCGAGGCCGCTACCACGTTCCACCACGGGCCTCAGCGCGTCGCGGAATCGCACGTCTGGATTCTCAACCATTTCTCTCGCTACATCCTGATCTCAGGCGTCTGGACGGAAGTCGCCGACTGAGGCAGTCATTTGAATCTGTAAATCGTCTGCGCAAGTCGGTCGTCCTAAGTAAACTGCGAGGCACCAAACCATGAACGGATCCATAAGTATGGCAGCTTCATGACGCTTAGCGATTCAGGGTCAGCTCGACGACTTGTCGAGCTGGCCCGCGAAGCGGAGCGGCGCGGGGATACCGCCCGCTCGCTCGGTCTTTATGACGACGCAATCGAAGCTCTCGATCGCGAGCAGGACGTGGCGGTTCTCGCTGATGCGCTGCGATGGAAGGGTACGCTGCATCGTGAGCAGGGCGAAACCGAGGCAGCATACAACTGCTACATGCAGAGCCTGATTCAAGCCGAGAAATGCGGCTCTGCCAGCTGCAAAGCGCACGGCTTCAACTGTCTGGCGATAGTATCCCAGCGTCGCGGCAATCTCGGTGAAAGTGACAAGCTCTACACGCTGGCGGCTGAATTCGCTGGGAAGGCCGGCGATGTCCGGCTGCTCGGGATGATCGAGCAGAACCGGGGCGTGCTCTACAACATGCGCGGAAATTTCGTCGCTGCCGAAGCCAGATACTCCAACAGCCTCGGCGCGTTCGAGCGTGCGCAGGACGACGAAGCGATCTCGTGGGTGCTCAACAATCTCGGCATGCTGTATACGAAGCTTGGTCACTACCAGCGCGCGATCGAGACATTCGAACGAGGCCTGGAGATCGCGATCGGCCGGCAGGACTCCCTCGTCGAGAGCATACTCACTCTCAATCTGGCACAGGTTTGGGTCGCCACCGGCAAGCTCGACGAAGCCGAGAAAGCCTGTGTAGCGTCCCTGGGCAGCGCGCGAAATCGGGGGGACCATCTGACGATCGCGGAAGCGCTGAAATGCCGCGCCCGAATCGAGCGCGAGCGCGGAGCGCTCGAAGCCAGCATCGCGACGCTCCGAATCGGAATTTTCGAGGCGGAAGGCCTCGACGACCGGCTGCTGCAGGCCGAGATGCTTCGGGAATTCGGCCAGACATCCCGGGCCCTGGGGAATTCCGCGGACGCCCGGCTTGCCTGGCGCGAGGCGGCCGAGTCGTTCGAGGACGTCGGCGCCCCTCATGAGGCCGCCGAAATCAACGCGTTGCTGGCCTCACTGCCTACTTAACCCCCCTCGCCGCCAATGCGGTGGAGGGGGTCCCCCCTGGAGAGCGCAACTGTTTCAAAGCGGGTGACTTGGTTCCCCGCTCCCTCGTCTCCTAATAAGCCCCGGAACCTCGTCAGGGGCCGGGTTTCGCCCGTTAACTCACAAATCCACGCACGGATTGGCCGAACGTCCATGCGAGAAAGGGATGGTGTCATCATTTCAGCCCGGTCGCAGCAGGCATCAGCGCACCGCTGGGACTCCCACGTTATCGGTGAGAGCACCGCTTTACGCGAAGTCATCGCACTGGCGACTCAGGTGGCGACGAGTCGCAGCCTGACCGTTTTGCTCGTCGGAGAGACGGGGACGGGTAAAGAGCTCTTTGCGCGCGGAATCCACGCCGCGAGCAGCCGCGCAACCGAGCCTTTCGTAGCGATCAACTGCGCGGCAATTCCGGAGACGCTGCTGGAAAGCGAGCTGTTCGGCCACGAGCCGGGCGCTTTCACCGACGCGCGCAACCTCAAGCGCGGACTCTTCGAGGTGGCCGGCACCGGTACTGTCTTCCTAGACGAGGTGGCCGAGCTGCCGCTAAAGCTCCAGGCGAAGCTGCTGAGGGTCGTCGAGGACCGGCGTTTCCGCCGGCTTGGCGGATCCGAAGAGCGGGCTCTTGACGCGCGAATCGTCGCCGGCACAAACTCGTCACTCGAGACCGCTGTAGCGGAAAATCACTTCCGCGCCGACCTTTTCTATCGACTCAACGTCGCGCGGCTGGAGCTTCCCGCGCTAAGAGAGCGCGAGGGCGACATTCCGATCCTCGCGCACTATTTCGTCAAACGCCACGCCGAAGTCGAGGGAAGAGAAAATCTGCATCTTGGACAGGATTCCGTGAGCGCACTGGAACGCCACCGCTGGCCGGGGAACATTCGCGAATTGAAGAACGTCATCGAGCGTGCAGCAGTCGTCTGCACCGGAGACGTGATACAGCCCCACCACCTTTCGCTGCAGCGACGGTCTTTCGTGCCTTTGGTGGAGACGCCAGCCGGCGGCGTGATTCGAATTCCCGCCGAGGGGAAATCGCTTCAGGCAATCGTCGATGAAGCCATCCATACGACAATCGGACTCACCGGCGGGAACCTCAGCGCAGCAGCGCGCATCCTCGGAATCTCCAGGCCGACGTTGACGAGAAAACTTCGCGATGAGGGATCCGTTCGTCGCACGATCCTGGCTTCCTCATGAGAGCCCGTTCCACTTCTCGCTCCGACGAGGTGGAATCGCAGGCTATCAAGGCACTGATCGACGAGGCAAAGCTCGCTGAGAGGGAGGGGCGTTGGAGCGACGCCGCGGTCCGCTACGAAGGTCTGGTCCGAAATCCGTTCGCCGATGACCACGCTCGGCTTTCAGCGCTTCGCTGGCTCGGACGAGCCTACCTGGAGCAGGGGAATCGCGGAGCGGCAATCGATGTTCTCGAGGCGGCCGTTGCTGCCGCTACGGAAGCGGGCTCGCAGTCCGCGATCGCCCACGCGCTGAATGTCGTCGCGATAGTCCATCAGACTGGCGGAGATCTCGACCGTGCCGAGTCGATGTACACCGAAGCCCGGGTAACCGCGCAATCGATCGGAGACGCCGAGGCGCTCGCGATGATCGATCAGAATCTCGGGACGGTCGCCAGCATTCGCGGCGACATTCCTCTCGCTCTCGAGTCTTTCCACCGAAGTCTCGATGGCTACCGGACGCTTGGCATGCGCGACCAGGCGGCACAGGTCCTCAACAACATTGGCCTCGCCTACAGCGACTTTGGTCAGCTGGACCGCGCCGAGCAAGCCTACGCCGAAGCCGCACAAACTTTCGGACAGGAGCAGGATCACACCAATCAGCTGAACGTCTCGCTCAACCGGGTGCAGCTGTGCATCGCGACGGGGCGATTCGAGGAGGCGCAGGAACGGGCCGAGTCGCTGCTTGCTCTAACCGGCGAGATCGCGCCCTCTTGGCGCGGAGAAGTCTTCAGGCACGTCGGAGTAATCGCGCGCGAGCGCGGCGACTACATGAAGGCAGCCGAGTACCTGGGGCGCGCCTGCGAATGCGCCGACGAGGCGGAGGATTTGCTGCTCAAGGCTGACGTGACCGAACAGCTGGCCGAGCTCTATTGGACGCAGAAGAGGCATCGCGACATGCTCGCGAACCTCAATCAGTCGCACGCGCTTTATTCCAGACTGAAGGCACAGCATCGCGTCGCACAGGTCGAGCGACGAAATGCCGCACTCGAGACGCGGTTCCTGGAGATGGCGCACCACTGGGGCGACTCCATCGAGAGCAAGGATCACTACACTCAGGGCCACTGCCAACGCGTGGCTTTCTTTGCGTGTGTCCTCGCCGACAGCACAGGAATGGATTCGCGCTCGCTCTTCTGGCTCAGGCTGGGAGCGCTGCTGCACGACATCGGCAAGATCATCGTGCCGACTGAGGTGCTGAACAAAACCGGGGAGCTGACATCGGAAGAGTGGGCGATCATGAAGCGGCATCCGGAGGCCGGTCTCGAACTTGTGTCCGACATCGATTTTCCGGGGGACGTTCGCGCGATCATTCGCAATCATCATGAGCGCTGGGACGGCATGGGATATCCCGACGGACTATCCGGAGAGCAGATTCCATTCGCCGCGCGCATTCTCTGCGTGGCGGATGTCTATGACGCGCTGACCACCGCGCGCTCGTATCGGGACAGCCTCTCGCACGCACGCGCCGCGCAGGTCATGCGCTCGTCCAGGGGGCAGTTCGATCCGGATCTGCTGCGAATGTTTCTGAGCTGGGCGTCCGACGTGAATACCCCGGAGCGACCGAGCCCGCAGGCAGTTGCAACTTTCTCAATAGGAAACACTGCATGATGCACGGCAGAACACTGTTCTCGATCACGCTCTCAACGATTCTCATTCTCAGCGCGTGTTCGAGGGATAGACGCGTGGGCGGCACCATCGTGTTGTCCACGTCTGCTGACGCGGATGTTCTCCTTCCCCCACTGACACTGACGCTCCAGGGCAAGCAGGTCGTCGACCAGGTGTTCGACAACCTCGCCGACATTGGCCCTTCGCTCAACACCGTCGGCGACGCCGGCTTCGTCCCGCGGCTCGCGGACCGCTGGCGCTGGAGCCCCGACTCGATGTCCGTCGGGTTTCACATAAACCCGCGGGCTCGGTGGCACGACGGCTTTCCGGTCAGCTCCGAGGACGTGAAATACACTTTTGAGCTGGTCAAAGACACATCGTTTGCGTCGCCGCTCGCCTCGAATCTCGACAACGTCGATTCCGTGTCATTGCCGGACTCGCTGACCGCGCTCGTCTGGTTCCACCGGCGCACGCCTGATGCTTTTTACAAGGCTGCGAGTCCGGTTGTAATTCTTCCAGCACATCTACTCCGGAAAACCGCTCCTTCTGCGCTGCGCGAGAGCGCTTTTGCGAAGGCGCCTGTCGGCAGCGGACGGTTCAAATTCTCATCATGGGAGCGCGGGGCGCGCATCGCTTTGCAGGCGGACACCGCCAATTACAGGGGCAGACCGGCGGCAGATCGCGCGATCTGGCTCGTGTCGCCGGATTATCCGGCGGCGTCGCTCCGGTTTCTCAATGGGGCCGCGGATTTTCTCGACGTGGTGAAACCCGAGCTGATCTCACAGGTGAAGGCAAAGGGCGCCGACATTATCGCATCTCCCGGGAGTCTCGATTACGGATACGTCGCGTTCAACCTGCGCAATGCTACCAACACCGGGCCACACCCAGTGTTCGGCGACAGAGAAACCCGGCGAGCGCTCGTAATGGCGGTCGACCGGTCCGCCATCGTGCGGAACGTCTTCGACACGCTGGGCCTCGTTGCACACGGACCCGCGACGCGAATCCTTGCGACGAGCGATACCACGATAGGAATTCCGTACGACCCGGAAGCCGCTGCCCGCACTCTGGACTCGCTCGGATGGAAGCGCGGGGCTGATGGGATGCGCTCGCGCGGCAAGACGCCTCTTGCCTTCAGCATCATGGTTCCGATCTCCAGCCCGATTCGGAACAAGATCGCGGTGCTGCTTCAGGAGCAATGGAGAAAGGCCGGCGTGGCGGTTCGTATCGACGCCTTGGAGCTGAACGCGTTCGGCAGCCGGATGGACGAGCGAAAGTTCGAGTCGCTGCTCAACGCCTGGCACATCGATCCAACGCCGTCGTCGGTGCGTGAGGAATGGGCGAGCTCCGAGATCAAACGTGGCGGGTACAACGCGACTTCGTACCGGAGTCCATCCTTCGACGCTGTGATCGACAGCGCGGTCAGGGAGATGAATCCGTCGCGGAGCGTCGAGCTGTACCGCCGAACGTACCGCATTCTCACCGACGATGCACCAGCGATGTGGATCTACGAGCTACGCAACGTCCACGGAGCGTCAAAGCGGATACATCCAGTAGGGATACGGCCGGACGCGTGGTGGGCGAATCTGGCGGAATGGACGGTGAGCGCCACCAGATAACACGCCCACAAGCCACAAAAGATTGATGCGCCGGCGCATCACTAACGCAGCGAAGTGTTGCAGACAAAATGCATCGTCCGAACGCTCTCAAAACGCAACTATTCACCGCAGACCAACTTAACTTAGGGCACGCCGTATGCTAACCGCCGGGATGTGATCTAGGTCTTCTCCCGAGGTCCAAGTCTCTTGTCACGGTCGTTCACGATGTCAGGTCGCCGCTGGTTAAGGTTCCTCGCGTTGGTGAGCGCCGTTGCTGGCTTGGCGTGCGGCGACTACACTGCCTCCACCAGCCCGCGTCAAAGGAAGATTGGTCCAACGGCACCGGTCAGTGCGTCCCACTCGCGATACATACTGATTTCTGGTGTGTGGACCTGCGTCCAGGAATGTGATGACGGCAGCGATCCTCAAGAGGAAATGAAAAGCCTCCCGTCTACGGATGGCAGTCTTCCGGTTCAAGGACTTCCGACTGATAGTCTTCCGGACGGTAATCCGCCCATCGTCTCGGAACGGTAGTCTTCAGGAAGAGCAACGGCCCGACTGATCTTCAGTCGGGCCGTTTGCTTTTCGCACCGTTATTTCTTGTCGTCGACTATCTCGTAGTCAGCTTCGACAACATCGTCGGCAGGCTTCGCGCTTCCGTCCGGCGAAGCCGTCGCTCCGGCGGGCTGACCCGCTTCGGGCTGCGCCCCAGCCTGTCCCTGCTGCTGGTAGAACGCCTGGCCGGCCTCGCTGAACACCTTCGTCAGCTCTTCCTGCGCCGCGCGGATCTCGGTCATGTCGTCGCCACGCAGCGCCTTGCGGGCTCGCTCGATGGCGGCATCGATCTTCGCCTTCGTGTCCGGAGTGACCTTGTCGCCCCACTCCTTCACGTTCTTCTCGACTTCGTAAGTCATCGAGTCGAGCCGGTTCCTGGCGTCGATCGCCTCACGCTGCTTCTTGTCCTCGGCCGCGTTCTTCTCCGCGTCCTTGACCATGCGGTCGATCTCGGCGTCGGACAATCCGCTCGAAGCCTCGATCCGGATCTTTTGCTCCTTGCCCGTGGCCTTGTCCTTCGCGGTCACGTGAAGGATTCCGTTGGCGTCGATGTCGAACGTGACCTCGACCTGCGGCAATCCGCGTGGTGCGGGCGGGATTCCGGTCAGCTGGAATTTGCCGATGGTCTTGTTGTACGAGGCCAGCTCGCGCTCGCCCTGTAGAACGTGGATCTCCACCGTCGTCTGATTGTCGTCAGCCGTCGAGAAGGTCTCGCTCTTCTTGGTCGGGATCGTGGTGTTGCGCGGGATGAGCACCGTGGTGACTCCACCCAGCGTCTCGAGGCCGAGCGAGAGCGGAGTGACGTCGAGAAGAAGCACATCCTTCTGCTCTCCGGTGAGCACGGCACCCTGGACCGCGGCGCCGATCGCCACGACTTCGTCCGGGTTCACGCCCTTGTTCGGCTCCTTGCCGAAGAACTTCTTGACGATCTCCTGGATCTTCGGAATGCGCGTCGAACCGCCGACGAGAAGCACCTCATCGATTTCGTTCGGCTTGATGCCCGCATCTTTCAAGGCCTGCTCCATCGGCGGAATCGTCCGCTGAATGAGATCGTCCACCAGCTGTTCGAACTTCGCCCGTGTGAGCGAGTAGTTGAGGTGCTTGGGGCCGCTCTGGTCCGCGGTGATGAATGGAAGGTTGATGTCCGTTGTCTGCGTCGTGGACAATTCCATCTTCGCCTTCTCGCCCGCTTCCTTGAGGCGCTGGAGCGCCATCGGGTCCTTGGAGAGATCGATTGCCTGGTCGCGCTTGAACTCAGTCACGAGCCAGTCGATCACGCGTTGATCGAAGTCGTCGCCGCCCAGGTGCGTGTCACCATTGGTCGACTTGACCTCGAACTGGCGCGAGCCTTCGACGTCATAGAGCTCGAGGACCGAGATGTCGTAAGTACCGCCACCGAGATCGAACACCGCGACTTTTTCATCTTTCTTCTTGTCGAGGCCGTACGCAAGCGCGGCGGCCGTTGGCTCGTTGATGATGCGGAGCACATCGAGTCCGGCGATTTTCCCGGCGTCTTTCGTCGCCTGGCGCTGCGAGTCGTTGAAGTACGCAGGCACGGTAATGACGGCCTTCTCGACTTTGTAGCCGAGATAGTCCTCGGCGGTCTGCTTCATCTTCTGGAGGATCATCGCCGAGATCTCGGGCGGCGAATAGCGCTTGCCCTGGACCTCGACCATCGCGACATCGTTCGGGCCTGCGACGACCTTGTAGGGAACGCGCTTGGTCTCTTCAGTGACCTCCGACATCTTCCGTCCCATGAACCGCTTGATCGAGAAGACGGTGTTCTGGGGGTTTGTTACAGCCTGCCTCTTCGCGATCTGACCAACGAGCCGCTCGCCGTCCTTCGTGAAGCCGACGACAGAGGGAGTGGTCCGGCCGCCTTCAGCGTTGGGGATGACGACAGGATCGCCGCCCTCCATCACTGCCACGACGGAGTTCGTGGTGCCGAGGTCGATTCCGATTACTTTATCAGCCATTCTTGTTTCTCCTGGAAGCCGAAGCCGCTTTGTTTTCATATCGTAATGCACGTGCCTGCGCGTCTGTGTTAGGCAAGCAAGGGGCCGCGATTCCCTGCCATTGTGGCGGATTTTTCCGCTTTGTGAGACCGCTGAGCGTGCCAAGTTGCCCAGTAAATGCGGGTTTGCCATCTTGGCGCGACCGAATTACCAGTTCTTTCCCAAGGTTCAAATGCTCCGCCACCAAGCAACTCATTAGTCAGTGATACCACTAAGCGACGAGCTCCCGACGGTCCGAACGCCCTGGATGACGTATATCATCCTCGCGGTCATGCTCCTCATCTGGATCTTCGTGCAGGGCGCCGGATTCGATCAGCAGGCCCTCGCGGTCAGTGTGTGCAACCTGGGCATGGTGCCGGGCGAGCTCACCCACATGGCGACGGTCGGAACCGCGGTGCCGCTGGGACGCGGGATGGCGTGCGTGGTCGACAACGATCCGATCAACATCTTCACGCCTATCATCTCGATGTTTCTGCACGGAGGGTGGGGCCACCTTCTTGGGAACGCTCTCTTCTTCTGGGTCTTTGGCAACAACATCGAAGACAGCCTCGGCCATTTTCGCTTCGTTGTCTTCTATCTGGTGTGCGGAGTGGCGGCGGCGCTCGCCCATATAGCCGCCCAGCCCGCATCGCCGCTTCCCACCGTGGGAGCATCGGGGGCAATCTCCGGAATCCTTGGCGCGTATCTCGTCCTTTATCCCAGGATCCGCGTCAGGATGCTCTTCTTCTTCATCATCTTCTTCAAGGTGATTCCCATCCCGGCGTGGCTGGTGTTGCTATGGTGGTTCTTCTGGCAGCTCATAGCCGCGCTCCCCGATCTCAAGAATGGCGCCGATCTCACCGGAGGTGTAGCGGTATGGGCCCACCTCGGAGGATTCATCGCGGGTGTGGTACTGGTGAAGCTGTTCGAGAATCGGAGACTGGTCATCAGGCGATCGGGAGTCGCGTAATTGGTCCGTCGGTAGCTCGCGCCTCAGGTCCTCAATAGATTCATCGCGGAAGACTCGAGAAGACGTCTCGAGTCTTCACGGCCATAAAGGAGATCGGATTTTGCGGATTCTGCCTCGCGACGAAAAGTTCTACGACATGTTCACCGGGCTTGCGAAGCGACTCTCTGCGTCCGCGACGCTCCTACACGAGATGTTCGAGAATCCCGCCGAGCTCGAGGCCAAGGTCGCGAAGATCAAGGACCTGGAGCACGAGGCCGACAATCTCACCCACGACATCATCAACCGAATCGACCGAACGTTCGTTACGCCGTTCGACCGCGAGGACATTCACGCGCTCGCGTCGGAGCTGGACGACGTCATCGATCTCATCGATGGCACGGCGCGGCGCGCGACGATCTTCCGAATTCAGCAGACCCGGCCGGCTGCGGTGGTGCTGGCGGAAGTGCTGGCCCGCGCCGCGTCGACGGTCGAAGAGGGAGTCGCCGACATGAAGAACGCGAAGCACGTGTATGCCGTCAGCGAGAAGCTGAAGATCCTCGAGGAGGAGGGTGATGCGGTCTATCACGACGCGATGGGGGCGCTCTTCAAGGAAGGAGGCGACGCGCTCGAGGTCATCAAGTGGAAGGACCTCTACGACAAGATCGAGGATGCGCTCGATCAGTGCGAGGATGTCGGCAACGTGCTCCAGAGCATCGCGCTGAAGAACGCGTAGTGCTCTACTATGTTGCGGCGATCGTCGGGGTCGCCTTCATATTCGATTTCATAAACGGCTTTCACGATTCGGCGAATTCGATCGCCACGATCGTGGGGACGCGCGTTTTGAGCCCGCTCGCGGCAGTGATCTGGGCTGCGTTCTTCAACTTCACGGCAGCATTCACCGCCGGCGAGCTCGTGGCGAAGGCGATCCAGAAGGGAATCATCCGGACGGACATCGTCACGCCCAACGTGATTTTGGCGGGGCTGCTTGGAGCGATCACGTGGAATCTCATCACGTGGTTCTACGGAATTCCGTCGAGCTCCTCGCACGCGCTCATTGGAGGCTACGCGGGCGCGGGCGTCGCAAAGGCGGGATGGAGCGCGATAACATGGGGCACGAAGTGGATCCAGACGCTCTCGTTCATTGCGATCTCGCCGCTCGTGGGAATGCTTGCTGGATTTCTACTGATGGTCGCCGTGTACTGGATCTTCCAGAAGATGGCTCCGGCTCGGGTGGATCGGTTTTTCCGCAGCGCGCAGCTTCTCAGCTCAGCGCTGCTCTCCCACGCGCACGGTGCTAACGACGCGCAGAAGACGATGGGAATCATCGTCGGGCTGCTGGTCTCGGTGGAACCGCTGACGCGTGTCGAGACTGGATTCTTCCACCATCTCCACGTGCCGGACGAGGGGATTCCGCTCTGGGTAAAGATGGGTGCGTACACAGCGATCTCACTCGGCACCCTGTTCGGAGGGTGGCGAATAGTTCATACCATGGGCTCCCGCATCACACGGCTTCGGCCCGTCAGTGGTTTTGCGGCGGAGACGGGAGGTGCGCTCGCGATCAGCCTGGCGACCCACTATGGAATTCCGGTGAGTACTACCCACACGATCGCGGGGGCGATCATGGGAGCGGGCGCGACCTACCGCTTCTCCGCGGTGAGGTGGGGAATCGCGCGGAGGATCGTCGTCGCCTGGATCATCACGATTCCCGCGTCAGCTGCCGTCGCCGCGCTCAGCTACTGGGGATTGGCTGCAGCCGGGCTTCGATGACGTTCTCCCCCTCGCGGTGGTGCTTGATCTGTTTTCCTTCCGCGAGGTAGACGGCGTCTTCGCCGATGTTCGTCGCCAGGTCGGCGATCCTCTCCAGATTCCGGCCGACCAGTAGCAGCTCGAGGGATGGCGTGATGGTTTTGGCGTCGGCCATCATGTGAGTCAGGAGCACGCGAAAGACGGAATCGAGCAGCGAGTCGACTACGTCGTCGTCCCTGCACACCTGTCTTCCCAGTGCACCATCAGCGCGGATGAATGCATCGAGCGAGTCGCCGAGCATCTTGCGCGCCCTTCTCGCCATGACCTCGATCTCGGGAACGCGGATGGCGACTTTCGGCTTCGCGGCCAGCCGCAGGGCGGATTCGGCGATGTTTACCGCGTGGTCGCCCACTCGCTCCAGATCGTTCGAGATCTTGATCGCGCCGACTATGAACCGGAGATCACGGGCCATCGGTTGCTGCAGCGCCAGCAGCTCCACCGCCGCCTGCTCCACTTCCATCTCCAGTGTGTTCAGATCGATGTCGCCTTCGATCACGAGATTGGCCTTGTCGCGATCGCGGTTCATCAGCGCTTCCACCGCGAGGTCCGTACGCTCCTCGGCTTTCGCCGACATATTGAGCAGCGTCTCCTTCAGCGAAGCAAGCTGATCGTGAAAGTGCCGAAACCCGGTAGCTGCAACGTCAGGTGTCATCCAAATCTCCCAGTGATATATGCATCAGTGCGCTCTTCGCGCGGGCTCGTGAAGATCTGCTCCGTTGGCCCGAATTCGACCAGCTCGCCCATGAAAAAGAACGCGGTGTGCTCGGACGCTCTCGCCGCCTGCTGCAGGTTGTGCGTCACTATGATGATAGTCAAATCCCGCTTCAGCTCGTACACTAGCTCCTCGATGCGCTGAGTCGAGCTCGGGTCCAGCGCGCTCGCCGGCTCATCGAGAAGGAGCACCTCGGGCTGGTTGGCGAGAGCGCGGGCGATGCAGACGCGCTGCTGTTGCCCGCCCGAGAGTCCGAGAGCCGACGTTCGGAGCCTGTCCTTCACTTCGTCCCAGAGCGTCGCGCGCCGGAGCGAGCCCTCCACGATCTCGTCGAGCGAGTCCTTGTCCGCGATGCCGTTTATTCGCGGACCGTAGGCGACGTTCTCGTAGATCGATTTTGGAAACGGATTCCAGCGTTGGAACACCATTCCCACTCTCTGCCGAAGCGCAACGACGTCGAGCGATGGATCGAAGATGCTGTTATTGTCGAGGCAAAGATCGCCCTCGTGCCGTATGCCGGGGATGAGATCGTTGAGTCTGTTGATCGATCGCAGGAACGTCGATTTGCCGCAGCCGGATGGACCGATGAGCGCGGTCACTGCTCGTGGCGGGACAGCCATCGAGATGTTCTTGAGCGCCTGCTTCTTTCCGTACCAGAAGGAGAAGTCGCGCGCCTCGATCGTGCCGATGGTGTCGGCGCCGACGGGTTTCACCACGGTAGCGACAGCGGTCATCCGAACCGTCCGGTGATGTAAGCCTCAGTCCGCGGATCCCGGGGCGCTGTGAACAGGGCGCGCGTGGACGCGAACTCGACCAGCTCTCCCGCAAGAAGAAACCCGGTGGTATCCGACACGCGCGCGGCTTGCTGCATGTTGTGCGTCACGATCACGACGGTGACGGTCTCGCGCAGGTCGTACACGAGCTCCTCCACTTTCTGAGTGCTCGCCGGATCGAGGGAGGCCGTCGGCTCGTCAAGCAGAATCACTCGAGGTCTCGTCGCGAGCGCGCGGGCAATGCAAAGTCGCTGCTGCTGTCCGCCGGAGAGCGCCATTGCGCTCTCGTTGAGCCGGTCCTTCACCTCTGTCCACAGTCCAGCGCGCTGGAGGGCCTCTTCGACGATCTCTTCGGTCGGGCCACGGTCCTTGTGGCTCTTTGAGTCCACACGAAGGCCGGCGGCGACATTGGCGCGGATCGACATCGTCGGGAAGGGCGTGGGACGCTGGAAGACCATCCCGACGTGCCGCCGAATCGCAGTCGGACTCGTGCCTTCGCCATAAATCGCGCTGCCAAGGATCTCGACGGATCCCTCGACGCGCGCACCCGGTACGATTTCGTGCAACCGGTTGAAGCAACGAAGGAGCGTCGACTTGCCGCAGCCGGACGGACCGATGATCGCGGTGACTGCCCGCTGCGGTACCGTCATCGACACATTCTTTACCGCGGCATTGTTGCCGAAGTATGCCGAAAGGTCACGGGTAACAATGCACGGCTTCATCTGCTCGGCGACTGCATTCGATTCCGGAGCACGCACGTGCACCGTCGAAGTGATCGGCGCTGCGTGACGCCGCGGAGGCTTGTCGGGAGTCACTTCAGTCGACTGGAGCACCAAACCGTGACCTCGTCGCGAATCGTGCCGCGATGCTAATGATGAGAACGATGCTTATCAGCACCAGAGCTCCGGCCCATGCCAAGCGGTGCCATTCGTCGTACGCACTGATCGCATAGGTGAAGATCTGAATTGGAAGCGCGGCGATCGGCTCGCGCACCGATGTCGACCAGAACTGATTGCCGAATGCCGTGAAGAGCAGCGGCGCGGTCTCGCCGGCGACTCTGGCCACGGCTACGAGTGCTCCCGTCGCGATGCCAGCCAGGGCGGTGCGGAGAATGACTGATATCGATGTCCGCCACCTCGGATAGCCCAGCGCGAGGGCCGCTTCACGGAGCGAGTTCGGGACTACCAGAAGCATTTCTTCGGTTGTCCGCGTGACGAGAGGGATCATCATCGCACCAAGTGCCACTCCGCCGGCGAGGGCGGAGAAATGGCCGACGGGCCGGACCAGAACCTCCCAGGCGAAAATGCCCATGACGATCGAAGGCAGCCCGTTCAGGACGTCGGCAAGAAATCGCACCGCATGGGCGAGAGGCGTGATCCGCTTTTCCGCGAGGTACAGTCCCGCCCCGATTCCTATCGGAAGCCCGATGACGCTGGCGATTCCGATCAGCACCAGTGTGCCGACAATTGCATTCGCCATTCCGCCGCCCGTCTCACCGACCGGTTTGGGCATGCTCGTAAAGAATGCAAACGAAAGCGAAGACGCCCCTGCCTTGAGCAGATGGAAGAGTATGAGCACCAGTGGAAGCGTCGCCAGTATGGCCGCCATGTAGGTCAGGCCGATCATGGTGCCGCTCACGAGGTGACGGCCGCGCGCGGTTCTCATTTGACGCGGTTCCTCGCTACGCTCCACACCAGCCAGCGCGCGATCGCATTTACAATCAGGGTGATGACGAAGAGAATGGCCCCCACAGCCATCAAGGCCGAGAGGTGCAGGTCGTTGGTCGCTTCACTGAACTCATTGGCTATCAGCGACGCCATCGTGTAGCCCGGCGCAAAAAGCGACGCGGAGATCTCCGGTCTGTTCCCGATGACCATCGTGACGGCCATGGTCTCGCCGAGAGCGCGACCGAGCCCGAGCATGATGCCGCCGATGATGCCCGACCGCGCATACGGGATGACTGCATCGCGGATCATCTCCCAGCGCGTTGCTCCGAGCGCGAGAGCGGCTTCCCGCTGGGATCGCGGCACGGCCATCAGCACCTCGCGAGACACCGCCGAGATGTATGGGAGGGCCATTATCGCCAGTATCAATCCCGCGGCCAGCATGCTGGGCCCATAGGCTGGCCCCGAAAAGAATGGCGTCGCGCCCAGGTGCAAAGTGTCTCGCAGGAACGGCATCACGCTTTCCCGAAGCATTGGGACGAGGACGAAAATGCCCCAGAGCCCGTATACGACGCTCGGTATTGCAGCGAGCAAATCCACGAAGAAGCCCACCGGCTGACGAAGCCACACCGGAGAGAATTCCGACAGAAACACTGCGACACCGATCGCGAGCGGGGTCGCGATGATCAATGCGACCGCCGACGAGACCAGTGTTCCGAACAACGCCGGGGCGGCACCGAACTTCCCGCCCCGGACGTCCCAGTCGCTGGAGGTGACGATGGACAGGCCGAGCTTCGCAAATGCCGGCCATGCGGCCGCGAATATCGCGATGGCAATCGCGATCACCAGCACCGGAACTATCAACGCACAACCGGCGGTGATTACCCCATAAATCCGGTCGCCGATTGAAGACGAATCGACCCGGAGCTTGCGGCGATCCTTCTCGATGACGGCCGCTGGAATCGCTGTCACTTCGGCGCAGCTACATCGATGGTGGTGAGTTTCTGCCTGACCTTTGCCGCCATGTCGCTGGGCAACGGCGCGTAATCGAGCGGCGCAGCCTCGCCCTCACCATCAGTCAGAGCCCAATTCAGGAAGTCGACGAGCTTCTTTCCTTTGGCCGCATCGGTCTGGTGCTGATAGACGATAATCCAGGTGAAAGACGAGATTGGATATGAATCCGCGCCCGGTGCGTCGACGATCGAAATGCGATAGTCGGTGTTCGCCGGGAGGCTCTTGGAGACGTTGGCGGCCGCGGCCGTCACGGCCGCCACTGAAGCGACTATCGTCTTGCCCGATTTGTTCTGGATTGCAGCAGTGGCCAGCTTGTTCTGCTTCGCGTAGGCGAGCTCGACGTAGCCGACTGCGCCGGGCGTCTGCTTCACCTGGCCGGCGACGCCTTCATTTCCTTTGGCGCCGAGGCCTACGGGCCACTTCACTTCTTTCCCTTTTCCTACGGTCGAGGCCCAGGCAGGGACAGCCTTGGTCAGGTAATCGGTGAAGATATAAGTCGTTCCGCTGCCATCCGAGCGGTGAACGACGAGGATATCGGTTGCTGGCAGCGTGACGCCGGGATTGAGCGACGTGATCCGGGTGTCATTCCACTTGGTGATCTTTCCCGAAAAGATGTCGGAGATCGCTTTCGCGGTGAGATTGATCGGCGCGGAAAGTCCAAGGACGTTGTACGTGATCACGACTGCGCCGAGCACCGTCGGGATGTGCAGGATCGGACCGAATTTGGCCTTCCCCAGCTCTTCGTCGCTCATGGGGCTGTCGGTCGCGCCGAAGTCGACCGTGCCCTCGGAGAGCTGCCTGATTCCGCCGCCCGACCCAATCGACTGATAGTTGATCTTGACGCCCTTCAGCTGGGCGTACATCGAGAACCACTTCGAGTAGAGCGGATACGGAAACGTGGCACCGGCTCCAGTCAGATCAACGGATCCGCCTGATGAAGCCGTTGAGGACGCCGTAGCCGAGGTGTTGGCGTCGTCCTTTTTAGCACACGCGGCGGCCAACAACATGAGGGCGGCGATCTTGAGGGCTCTCATTCGAAGGGACTCCTTTTTTTAGGGGTACAGCCAATAGTAGATGAAAAATAGAAGCGCCCCTGAAGGGTCACGACACATGTCAGGTAACGACATTGTCACAACCGCCCTCAGGGGCGCCCCGATACCGCCTCGAGCCGATCGCTAGAAATTCGCGACGAGGTGCAGGAAATAGGTTTTCGACGTCGCGGCACCGAGGAGTCCCGACTTCGGTGTCACCTCCTGATAATCCAGAGAGAGCGCAGTCTTCTTCGTCAGGTCCCACGTTAGGCCGGCAATGACCGTGTTCAGATACCCCGATGTCGCGGTGTTGGGCTTGAGGCGATCCCAACGTCCGATCAGACCGAGCGGGAACGCGGACTTGTCATTGATGAGCTGGAATGGCTTCACCGTGGCAAACCCCGAGATCAAGCGTCCTGAGCTATCGACTTCCACCGCGGGCGACACGACAGTGTTGAGTCCGGTCTCGCCTCCGTTTTTCGTGATGGCGTAATCGAAGCCGGCGCCGAGTCGCGGGTCCCTAACGCCAATGAAGACGCCGGACCTTTTTCTGGGAAGCGAGCTCCCTATGCGCCCGATCTGACCGGCCCCGCCGGCGGCGAACTGGCTTGCGATCGCGCCTTGATACGTCCACCCCGTAAGCGCGAATGTGCGCAGGATCTTGTTGTCGGATTTCGACAGGGGTGTGATGGAAAGGCGCGCTGCGTAGTCCTTGAAGCGATCCGTCTCACGCGATGTGTATCCGGGTCCGTTGACGATATTCGCGTAGATCTCGCCCCACTTGTTTGGCAGCGTCCAAAGCGTCGCTACGCCGGCGTCTGACGATGAGAAGAATCCGGCGCGCTCGACCGCCGACTGCGAGATCCAGCGCGGCCAGAACGATTCGATGTGATCGATCACGACGTTGTGGAGCAATCCACCGCGAATGTTGGCGTTCCAGTTCGGACCTTTGATGAGGTCGTACTGGAGGTACGCGTACTTCGCGCGAACGACCCATCCGCGGTAGAACGCGTCGTTCGGCGCGGTCTGCTGCTGGAAGACGTCGGCGGTGATGCGAATGCTCGCGCGGTCGCCGGCCGGCATCCTGAACGTGAGGTACGCCCTCTCCAAATCGAACTTGTTCGCCGACTTCACTGCGCCGGCATCACCGCGGTACTGATAGTTGGCGTAGATCACCCCGGAGAAATCAACCGGGATGGAGACAGACGCCGCGGGCGCCGGCTTCGTGGTGTCAGGCGCCGGCTGCTGCGCCGACGAGACGACCGGGAAAGCCAGCGCGACAAGCGCCAATATGGTGCGTTTGTTCATCGAGTTCCTCCGATACGGGTGTCAGCAACCTGGATCATCTTCAATCTGTTCTGAAGCTGTGCAACCATCGATGCCGGGAGCGGAGCGTAGTCGAGCGATGCGGCTGCTTTCTCTCCGTCCTTATAAGCCCAGCGCAGGAAGTTGCGGAGCTTCGTGCCTTTGACGCCGTCGGTCTGGTTCTGGTAAGCGAGAATCCAGGTCATCGATGAAATCGGGTATGACTCCTTGCCCGGCGCGTTGACAATGGACACGCGATAGTCGGTGTTCTTCGGCAGCTTCATTCCGGCGGCCGCAGCCGTCACCGACGCAATCGTCGGCGTGACGTACCGCCCGGCAGCGTTGCGGACATTAGCGTAGGCGAGACTGTTCTGCTTCGCATAGGCGAGCTCGACGTAACCAATGGAGCCCGGCGTCTGCTTCACCTGGCCGGCGACGCCTTCATTTCCCTTGCCGCCGAGTCCGACCGGCCACTTGATCTCTTTACCCTTGCCGAGCGAGGCGGACCAGGACGGACTGACCGAGGTCAGATAGTCGCTGAAAATGTAGGTCGTCCCGCTGCCGTCCGAGCGGTGCACGACGAGAATGTCAGAGTTGGGAAGACTCACCCCGCGGTTCTGTGCGACAATCCGCGCATCATTCCACTTGGTGATCTTCCCTGAGAATATGTCCGCGATCAGATCGCCGCTCACGTTGAGCGGGCGAATCAGGCCGGGAACGTTGTACGTGATGACGACAGCGCCCATGACGGTGGGGAAGTGGAGCACCGGTCCGCCTTTGGCGCTGGCGAGCTCCTGGTCACTCATCGGACTGTCGGATGCGCCGAAGTCGACGGTCTGTTCCGACAGCTGTCTGATGCCACCGCCGGAGCCGATCGACTGATAGTTGATTTTGACGCCCGTCTTCTGAGCGTAGTCGGAGAACCACTTGGAATAGATGGGATATGGGAACGTCGCGCCTGCTCCGGTCAGATCCACCGATTGTGCTGAAGCAACACCTGAGAGAAGCGCTACCGCCGAGAGGGCGACAGCAATGCTGCGAGCTGTTTTGATCACTTGAGACTCCGAGAGGGAAGTTTGTCGCGCCTCAAGGTCTCTGGGCTATGTCACGAGTAGCCCCGCGGCATGTATCGGATTTGTCACGACTGCAACTGCAAATGCAACTGCAACAGAACAAGTCGTGAGCCAATAGCTAACTAGCGGCTAGCTCATGGCTGCAAACGTCGGGACGCCATTAGGTGGGGTGAAGGCACAGGCAGTTGGTTGTGTTCAGCCGCGACCATTAGCGTCCCGATGCAGTGAGGCTTGAGGCTATCGGCTTTTCAGCTACCAGCTCACGACTTGTTCAGTTGTTGTTCACCCCGATGCTGTCGGATCCGGCAAAAGAATTCTGATGGTCGTCCCCGCTCCAACAACGCTCTCAGCCGACACCGTACCTCCATGCGCCTCGACGAGATGCCTCACGATCGCGAGACCCAGACCCGTCCCTCCGGCCTCGCGTGACCGGCCACTGTCGGCTCTATAGAACCGCTCGAAGATTCTGGGCAGATGCTCGGGAGGAATGCCGCTGCCGGTATCGCTGACAGCTAACGCGACTCCGTTCGTGTCGCGTGTCGTCTGGATCGTGATCCGCCCGCCCTGACCGGTATGGCGAAGAGCATTCTCGCTCAGGTTGAGCAGTATCTGCTCGAGCGCGGTGTGATCGGCATGAATCACCTCGGCGCCTGCACCCGGCTCGACTCTGATATCGAGTGTTACGCCCTTCGCTTTCGCCGGCGCCGCGATGCGTCCCAGAACTTCGGCTGCCAGCTCCGCGATCCGCACCGGCTGCGGCCGCGGCTTCCAATGTCCGGACTCGATGCGCGAGAGATCCAGTAGCTCGTCGACGATGCGCTGCATGCGCTGCGTGTTGGCGAAGATCGTTCGCGCGAACTCGGCTCTCTTGTCAGGCGGCACGTCGGGATCCTGAAGCGTTTCCGCGAACCCGCCCACGATTGTGAGCGGAGTGCGGAGCTCGTGGGAGACGTTCGCCACGAAGTCACGCCTCACCGCTTCGAGTTTCCTGATTGTAGTTAGGTCGAACATCGCCACCACCGCGCCCCCGTTTACCAGAGGGCGCGCGGTGAGCGAGAGCGTCGTGTCGCCGATCATCACTTCTTCCAGCTCCGTGGGCGTGCCATTGAGCGCCATGAGTATCGCATGCCGCAACGTTGACTCACGGGGCAGAAAGTCGATTCCGAATGGGATCGGCCGGTCGATTGACAGCAGGCGGCGTCCCGTCTCGTTGATTCGCACGACTTCGTGCGCCGGAGAGATCGCCATGACTCCCTCGTTCAACGTCTCGACGAGAGCTGTGAGTATCGATTGCTCGGCCGCGAGCGCTGAGAGGCGCGCCTCCAGCTGTTCCGCGAGGCGATGGATGGCATCGGCGAGATCTCCAACTTCTCCTGGAGCTGCGAGCGCCGGGTAACGTTTCCGCTCCCCTGCTGCCAGCGAGCGGGCGACATCTCTCAGATCGGTGATCGGCCTCGATATAGAGCGGGAAAAGAGG
>JBBQAV010000009.1:0-45678 GCA_038316775.1 Gemmatimonadales bacterium
GACTGCGAGATTGTAAATCGGTGTCCCGTCCGAGCGAAGGATGACGAAGTCTTCGATGTCCTTGTTAGGGAATGCGATTCGCTCGTGCACCATGTCGTCCCACTCAGTCGTGCCTTCGGGGACGCGGAAGCGGACGACGAACGGCTCACCGGCGGCTACTCTCCGCTCGACCTCTTCGCGCGGGAGTCGATCGCAGCGACGATCGTACTTGAAGGCTTCTTTGCCCGACGCCGCCTCGCGCCGGCGCTCGTCCAGCTCCGCGGGGGTGCAGAAGCAGCGGTACGCGGCGCCGCTCTCGAGGAGCCTGAGGGCGTCAGCGCGGTGGCGGGGAAGGTTTGCCCCCTGGTGGACGACGTCTCCGTCCCAAGCGAGACCGAGCCAACCCATGCCATCGAAGATGGCGCGCGTGCTCTCGTCGGTGCTGCGGGCCTTGTCGGTATCTTCGATGCGCAGCAGGAACTCACCGCCGAATTTCCGCGCGTACAGCCAGTTGAACAGCGCGGTGCGCGCTCCGCCGACATGGAGGTAGCCAGTCGGCGAAGGAGCGAAGCGAAGGCGTGGCTTGGCGGAGGCTGTCATGGGCGACTCGAGAATGAAAAGCGGGTCCACACTGAATGCGCGGACCCGCCGAGCGGAGAGAGAGGGATTCGAACCCTCGATACGCGTTTCCACGTATGCCGGTTTAGCAAACCGGTACCTTCAGCCTCTCGGTCATCTCTCCGGAGAGTCTCGGAAGTTATTGGCAACGAGAGTGTTGTACAACCCTTCGCACCGCGCGCCGCCGATGACCACCGGCCAAAAAACTTCACGTCTTCTGGCTGGCGAAAAGCGCTACGTGCGTGCATCAATTTGGAGAACGTATCAGGGAGATTCGTATGCTTCGCCGGTATACTGGAAGACTTGCGTCTCTGCTGCCCGCGCTCGGGTTCATCGTTGTCGCCGCCTCTCCGCTGGCAGTCGTTGAGTATAAGATTCCCCGCGAGGGAGCTTTCCCGCACGATCCGGCAGTTGGCAGTGATGGGATAGTCTGGTACACGGACCAGCAGAACAGCTTCATCGGGCGGTTGGATCCGGCCACCGGAAAAATCACCGACTACGCGACGCCAACGCCAGCCTCGGGTCCGCACGGAATCGTAGTCGCTCCCGACGGCGGCGTCTGGTACACCGCTCAGCGTACGGCCAAGCTTGGGCGACTCGATCCCAGGACGGGGCACATCGAAGAGTTTTCGCTGCCGGCCGAAGCCCGCGATCCGCACACGCCGCTGATTCGGAAAGGTGACGTGTGGTTCACCGTGCAGCAGAGCAACATGTACGGCCGGCTGGATCCCAGAACGCGCGAGACGAAGGTTTGGACGGTTCCGACCAGCCGCGCGCTTCCTTACGGAATGGTCAACGCTCCCGACGGCTCGATCTGGGTTGCAATGTTCGGAACGAACAAGCTGGGCCGGATAAACGGCGAGACGGGCGAACTTCGAGAGATCAGTCTTCCGCAAGCCGGTTCGCGTCCACGGCGGCTCGCAGTCGATGAGACGGGGGTGGTCTGGTACAGCGACTACTCGCGCGGCTACCTCGGCTCGTACAACCCGAAGAACGGTCGCTTTCAGGAGTGGCTCTCTCCGGGCGGCGCGAGCTCCGCTCCGTACGGGATCGCGATCGCGCATGACGGACGCATTTTTTACAACGAAGCTCGCAGCGGGACGATGGTCGGGTTCGATCGAAAGACATCGAAGATGGAGACGACCAAAATCCCGACATCAGGCTCGATCGTTCGGAACATCGCCGTCGACAGCACGCGGCATCGCGTCTGGCTGGCGCTCAGCGGTACCGGCCGTATAGGCAAGATCGAGCTCAAGTAAGAGGTGATGTTCGGATTTAACCGCCCGGCTAACGGCCGGGCGGAGCAGCTATAGCGACCGGTTGAGGACGCTCCTCGATCAGGGTTAGGTTTGCGGGAAGATTTTCACCTGTAAGCCGGCGAGGACCTGATGTATTCTGGACCTGTTCCGCAACTCTTCCTCTTTCTGCTACTGACAGCGCCCGCGGCAAGAGCTGCCGCCCAGGCTGCCGACTCCTCGCGCGCTACTGCGCCCGCGACCCCGTCGTTGATCTCCGCAACACGGCCCGGTCGTGATCCCAGCCAGCCGATCGATGAGGAATACACGCGGAAGATTCGCGAGTACACGACGGAGCCGTTCTTCCTGTCGCCACTCGTCGACTACCTGCCCGCGTCGTCCACCGTTCCGACGCCGAAGGCAGTGCTCGGCGACATTGCCGGCGCGCGCAACAATCTTCCGTACTCGAAAGAGGTTTACACCTACATGCGCCTTCTGGCGAAGGCCACTCCGCGCGTGCGTGTCTACTCGATAGGAACGACAGAAGAGGGTCGCGAGATGATCGCCGTGGCTGTCGCGTCGGATTCGCTGATGGCGAATCTCGACCGGAACAAGGCCAATCTCGCGAAGTTGGCTGACCCGCGCTCGATAGCGATGAACGATGCGGAAGCGGCGCGGCTCGCCACTCAGACGACGCCGGTCTATTACATCACCGGCACCATCCACTCGCCGGAGTCGGGAGCTCCAACGGCGCTGATGGAGCTCGCGTACAGGCTGGCGGTAGACGAAAGCCCGTACATCAGGAATATCCGCGATCATCTCATCACGGTCATCACGCCCATAGTGGAAGTGGATGGGCGCGACCGGCAGGTCGATCTGTTCCGCTGGAAAATGGCGCATCCGGGAGAAACCGCGCCGCCGCTGCTCTATTGGGGACACTACGTCGCGCACGACAACAACCGCGACGCGATGGGGCTGACGCTCAAGCTCTCGACGAACGTTCTCGACGCGTATCTCGACTGGAAGGCGCAGGTGCTCCACGATCTCCACGAGTCGGTGCCGTACCTCTATGACAACACGGTGGGCGACGGCCCGTACAACGCCTGGCTCGACCCGCTCCTCACGAACGAGTGGCAGCTACTCGGCTGGAACAACGTTCAGGAGATGACGCGGCTCGGAATGCCGGGCGTATTCACCCACGGGAATTTCGACACGTGGTCGCCGGGTTATCTGATGTTCATGGCGGCAACTCACAACGGCATCAGTCGCCTTTATGAGACGTTTGGAAATGGAGGGACGGCCGAGACAGTGGAGCGCACGCTGTCTCCCACCGAGACGTCGAGGACCTGGTACCGGCAGAATCCCCCGCTGCCCAAGGTCAAGTGGTCGCTTCGCAACAACAACAATTACCAGCAGACGGGATTGCTCGTCTCGCTCAGCTATTTCGCCAACAACCGCCAGCAGTTCCTCGAGAACTTCTACGAGAAGAGCAAGAGGTCGATTCTCAAGCCACGAACGGAAGGCCCCGCGGCCTACATACTTCCTGGCGACGAGCGGCGTCCGGGCGCGCAGGCCGATTTGCTGCGAATTCTTCAGAAGCAGCACGTGGAGATTTCGCGCGCGACAGCTGCGTTCACCGTCATGGTGCCGGTCCCGCGTCCGCGGCCTGCGACGACGCCGGGCGGACCGGGCGGAGCTCGCCCCGCGGACGCGCGACGCGACAGCTCGCAAGTCTCGGACAGCTCGAGGCTGGCAGACCGACCGAGTGTAGGGGACAGCACCCGCGTCGCGGACAAGGTTCGCGCTCCGGACAGCGCGCGAGCGGCAGACACCGTCAAGCCTCCGGTGACTCCATTCGATACGCTTCCGCTCTCCGTGCAGCACACGCAGACACGACAGTTTCCGGCCGGGAGCTACATCATCCGGATGGACCAGCCGTACTCGCGGATCGCGGACGCACTCCTCGACTATCAATACTGGAGTCCGAGCGATCCGCAGCGGACGCCATACGACGATACGGGTTGGACTTTCCCCGAGAACTTCGCGGTGCGATCGGTTCGGGTAACGGATCCCACGGTGTTGTCGGTCCCTATGGAAGCAGTGATCGGGGAGATCAAGGCTCCGGGCGGAGTGATCGGCAGTGGGACTGTGTTTGCGATCAATCACAACGCGGACAATGCACTGGCAACGCTGCGCTACCATCTCAAGGACGCAGACTTCCAGATCGCCGAACAGCCATTTGATGCGGCAGGTCAGAAGTTTGGGCGCGGATCATTCATCGTCCGCCGCATTTCGTCCGGAGACCTGGACAAGGCGGCCAGGGAGCTGGGGATCCGGGCATATGCACTCGCGGCCGCTCCCTCGGTTCCCGTTCATCCGGCGCGGACGCCGCGTGTAGCGATCATGCACACGTGGATTAGCACTCAGACGGAGGGTTGGTGGCGGCAGGCGTTCGATTTCCTCCACATTCCGTTTTCGTATATAAGCGTTCAGGACGCCGCGAAGGATCCGAATCTCAACGCGAAGTACGATGTCATTCTGTTTCCGCCGGGCGGAGGCAGCCCCCAGTCGATCGTCGCGGGACTTCCGATGTTTCGGAATCCGATGCCGTGGAAGAAGACTGATATCACTCCCAATTTCGCCATCGACGAGACCGATGACATCCGGCCGGGACTTGGCTGGACCGGCGTGAACAATCTCGCCGCATTCGTGAGGAATGGCGGCGTCCTGATAACCGTGGAGAACACCGCTGAAATGGCGGTGACCTTCGGCCTTGCCGGCGGCGTGTCTCTCAATCAGCCGCCGAGGCTGCACGTCGTCGGCAGCCTGCTGCGGACGAGAGTCGTCGACGATGCGAGCCCGATCGCATACGGACTGCGCGATAGTCTCGCCGTCTACAGCGACGACGGCTCGAGCTTCAGCATCACCAACGTACTTGGCACGCGTGGTGGAAGATTCGCGGATTCAGCCGCGGCGCGGCCGACAGGGCGGGGAACCGCGGACGAAGTCGATGTGCCTCAGGGCAGGTTTCAGCTCGATCCACGAAACGATGTTGCGCGACGCAGGCCGGTAGAACCCTGGCAGGCTACTCCGGTCACGGATGAGCAGCTGCGGAACCCACTCGCGGTCATTCCGCCGGCCTTGAGACCTCGCGTGGTTCTCCGATTCGCCGATCAGCGGGAGCTGCTGGCCTCCGGGCTCCTCGATGGGAACGATGTGGCGCAGCGGCCGGTGGTCGTCGACGTCCCGCTCGCGAAGGGCCATGTGATTCTATTTGCGAACAACCCCATGTACCGCGGCATGACGATCGGAAGCTATTTCATGGTGTTCAATGCTCTCCTCAATTTCGACCGGCTCGATATCGGGAGGAAGCTCGACGCGCGCTGACGCGCGTCGCAAATACGTACGTTTGCGCTGGAAAGATTTCTGAATTTCCGGCGCGATTTCGACCGGTTTTGGCACCCGCCGTGCAAAACAACAAGTCAATGGCTCTGACCTTGGCGCGGAAACAGCGGCGGAGGACTCGCCTTTGAGTTACAGGACCTTTCTCGATTCGACGGGCAGGCGCTGGGAGGTTTGGATGGTCGCGCCTGCTGCCGCGGAAAGGCGGAGGGTCGACCGGCGCGTGTCATCCGGAGATACGGAGCCAATCCCCGGGTTCGCGGACCGGAGGCGCACGCCCGACCGGCGTAAAGGAAGCTTCAAGCGGGCGGTCAACGTCTCGAGCGAGTACAGGGACGGCTGGCTCTGCTTCGAGAGCGATGGCGGGGAGAAGCGGCGCCTGGCTCCGGTGCCCGAGGGGTGGGACGAAGCCGGCCCCGACAAGCTCGCCACGTGGCTCCAGGCCGCAAAGATCGTTGTCAAATGTGCGCCCTGATATAGATTCACCGATTCGGATCGCTCCGAATTGAACCCCTCCTGGCGAGCACCAAATCGCACAGATGCCTCAAACGATCCGCGAACGAGACGCGATGATTTGCCGGTCCTGCAGCAACGAGGAGCGCGCTTCCGAAGGCTATCCGTGCAGCAACTGCGGAACCTTCATCTGTATCATCTGCACATTCCGCGGCGTGGTCGTGTGCCGGAAGTGCGAAGAGCAAGCTGATCCCAGGAACAAGCTGAGCGCCTGAGCGCACAGCATTCCCGCGTCCGATTGAACGCTCCCTCCTTCTCAACCGAATCGACAATGAAAAAAACCGCCGGACTCTATTTTGTCGCGCTCGTCGTTTGCCTGCCCTTCATTGCCAGCGCCCAGGAGAAGCAGCGATTCGCGAGCATGGACGAGGCGATGCAGGCGAGCGCGATCCTCAACGGGCGCCAGGGACCGCGCGGCGTAAACTGGATCGAAGGGGGGAAACGGTTCTCCTACACGGACAGAGACGCGCGCACCGGCACTCCACTCATTCGCATCTACGATCCCGTCACGGGCAGCGACACCGTGCTCTTCACCACGACGGGTCTCACGTTTCCGGGAACGACCCAGCCGTTCAGCTACGACGGATTCGAGTGGGCACAGGATTCGAAGCACCTCGTGTTCCAGTCGAATTTCCAGCCGATCTTTCGCCGGTCCGGAATATCCGATTTCTACATCTATTCGGTCGCCGACCGCAGCATGCAGCTCGCCACCAAGGGAGCGAGAACTGGTAAGCTCTCGCCGAACGGCTCGATGCTCGGCTTCGAGCGCGACGGAGACATGTACGCAACGACTCTGTCAAATCACCAGGAAAAGAGGCTTACCCGCGACGCATCGGAGCACGTTTACAACGGGCACTTCGACTGGGTCTACGAGGAGGAATTCGGACTCGCCCAGGCGTGGAAGTGGTCACCGGACAGCCGCTACATGGCTTACTGGCAGCTGAACGATTCCGCCGAGCCGGTGATACAGATCTCCGACTACTCGGGGCTCCATCAGGAATGGGAGAAGCTACGGATTCCGCAGGTTGGTGACACGAACGCCACTGTGCGGATTGGCGTGGTGAACGCCTCGACGGGTCAGAACGTGTGGCTTGACACTGGCGAAAAGGGCGAGTTCTACATTCCGCGCATTTACTGGACGAGCAGACCGGACACGCTTGCGGTCATCACGCTCAACCGGCCGCAGAACACGATGAAGCTCTTTTTCTTCGATGTGAAGACGGGCGGGCGGCGCCAGGTCATGTCCGAGACATCGAAGACGTGGCTCGATGTGTACGACTTCTACGCGGGCGTCGACGACATGATGACGTTCCCCGCGGATTCGCGAGAATTCTTCTGGCTCTCCGACCGCGACGGATTTCAGCATCTCTACCGCTACGACTATTCGGGCAAGCTCATAAATCAGGTGACGCGCGGGAATTGGAGCGTGACCCGGGTCGAGGGCAGCGACGCGAAAAACCAGACGATCTATTTCACGTCGACCGAAGGATCCCCGCTCGAGCGCCAGTTGTACTCGATCCGCTTCGACGGGACCGGCCAGCGCCGCATCACGACCGCGGCTGGCAATCACCGGATCAACATGGCGCCCACCGCCACGTTCTTTCTCGATCGCTATTCGTCGCTGCGCCAGCCTGTGCAGGTTGAGCTATGGGCGGCCCCCGGACAGAAGCTGCGCACCCTCGAGGGCAATTCGGCGGTGACCAAATGGCTCGAGACACACGCCTACTCGACCCCCGAGATCTTTTCGTTCACCACCTCGGACGGCGCGCGCATCGACGGCAGCATCGTCAAGCCAATCCCGTTCGATCCCAGCAAGCGTTATCCGGTGGTCTTCGACATCTATGGCGGTCCGGGATCGCAGCAGGTGTACAATCAGTTCTCGCCGAGCGGGTGGACGCAGTGGCTGGCGCAATCGGGTTACATAGTAGTTGGGCTAAACAACAGGGGCACCAACAACTACGGCAGCGCGTTCATGAAGGTCGTTTACAAGCAGCTCGGCAAATACGAGGCGCTCGATTTCTCTGAAGCCGCGCGCTACCTCGCAAAACAGAGCTACGTCGATTCAAAGCGCGTCGCGATCGTCGGTACGAGCTACGGCGGCTACAGTACCGTCTACACGATGGAGATGTATCCGGAGCTGTTCCCCGTCGGCGTCGCAAACTCAGCGGTCGGCGACTGGCGGCTGTACGACACGATCTATACCGAGCGCTACATGAGCCTGCTCGGCGATAATCTCAAGGGCTACATCGACAGCGCGCCAATCGAGCAGGCGCCCAAGATGCGCGGAAACCTGCTCGTCATTCACTCGATGATGGATGACAACGTGCACCCGCAGAACACGATGCAGCTATTGACGGCGCTTACCAATGCGGGACGAGATGCGGAGGTGCGGATTTATCCGCCCGGCCGTCATGGAGCCGCGTACAATGCGCAGAGCGGGCGCCTCATCAGGCTGGTGACGTTGGAGTATCTCGCCCGCCATTTGAAGACTGCTACTCCGCCAGCGCTCGCTCCCGCGCGATAACAGCTGAGAAAAAAGCCCACCGCCGGTTCGTCCGGGGGTGGGCTTTTTGTTTGTCCGACTTGAATTACTTGCCTGCGACCTTACGAGTGTCGCGCGCGTCTTTGCGAATGTCGCGCACGTCCTGGCGCCTGTCTTTCTTGTCCTGACGCAGGTCCTTGCGATCGGCCTTGACCTCTTTTGCATCCTGCCTGGCTTCCTTTTTGTCGCCAGCCTTGATGTCGTTCCTTACTTCCTTCCGATCAGCGCGGATCTCCTTGCGATCAGCGCGGACTTCGCGCGTGTCACCCCGGACTTCTCTGCAATCCGCTCTCGCGTTTGGATGGGTCTTGCACCAGGCGGCGAGTCTTGATTTCGTCAGACCCGCCGGCGCCTTCACCGCGAGCTGCGATGATTGCGCGGATGCATTCGAGCCAACTGCCATGATCAGGGCGGCCGCGAACGCCGCCAGCTTCGCATTAGACATCTTGTCTCTCCTTCTTCTCTTGAGTTTTCGGTGGGCGCAGAGCGCGCACCGTCTTGCATGAGAGACGCGCCATCGATTGCGATGTTAACAGCGATGTCGTGATGCGAAGCCTCCGGCTTCCATTCGGTTTGCGAAAAGGTCACGCGCTTTAGTGAAAGGTTACAGATACATATAGGTGCAGCCGTGCGTTTGGGCCTGATTGACCGCCACAACCATCGCCGGGACGAGATAAACGCCTGGCAGCATGTTGGCTTCGAATTCCTTCCGGAGCGCCGCGGACTTTTCGCCGCCTCCACCCAGCAGTCCCATCCAGACGTTGAAGGCGTTGTTGCAAAGGATGAAAACCGCGCCGCGCTGCTGGAGGTCCGCAATCGACGAATCAGCCGGAATGGGAATCGGTGCACCGGTCAGCGAAAGTGTGGCTGATCCGGAGGGGGCGCGGGAAAAAACATTGCTGGTAGCTGCGGCATTGGATCCGTCCATCACCTTCATCGGGCCGGCCATCCCGTATTTCTTCCACATGTCGTCGTTGAAGCCAAGCATCGTGCTCATTCCATAAAGACCTACGACGGCCGTGACGGCCGGATGCGTGGCTTTGTAGGTATCGCGCAATGTGTTCAGGTAGTTCCGCACGTGCACCAACCCCATGCCGTTCTCGTGGTTCGGCATGTCGAAGAACTGGCGATGCTTGCCCGTGAGTACGCTCAGCCATTTGTCGCTGGGGTGAATGTCATTCCGTTCCGCGGGCTCCGCTGCCAGTGCGCGCGGAATCGTTCCCGTGAGTCCCAGTGCGACCGCGCCAGTCGCAAGCTGGCCAAGAAAGTCTCTGCGTCTCGGAAGTGATGTGTCGCTCATTGTGTTTTCTCCTTACGGGTGGATGGTACAATGTGATAATCGGCGTCCTCCGGTTTTCCCCCGCGCGGCCAGTCGCGCACCTTCGGTGGGAAATCCGGACGGGGACGGGTGTTGATATAGGACGCGACGTCGAACGCCTGCTGTGGGGCGAGGCGCTGGGCCCGATCGATCGGCATGAGACCATGAATGAACGATGCGGCCGTGTTGATTCTCGCCATCCCCGCTCCGGTGTTGTAGGAGCGCGGCCCCCACAATGGCGGAGCGAGAGCGGTCCCCTCGCCATTCGGACCATGACATCGCGCGCACGTCGTGGTGAAGACGGTCGCGCCTCGAGCGGGATCCCCCTTCAAGGGCTGAAGGCGAGGGAATCCCTGTCCCTCCATTTCGGCACCGACCGGGATGCCGGTGGAGAGAAAGGCGAAGTACGCAACGATGTCCCGCATGTCACGACCGCCCGGGTCCAGCCTGCGGCCGTTCATGCTGCGCTGGAAGCAGTCGTTGATCCTGTCCTCGATCAGATCGACTTTGCCGCTTCGTGGGCGGTATTGGGGGAACCGCGCGTAGCTGCCAACCCAGGGCATCGCGTCGCGTCGCAGCCCTGCATCGATGTGACAGCTGGCGCAGCGCAGCGAATTACCCACGTTCCGTGGAAGACTATCGCGCGTGGCCAGCAGAATCGCGCGACCTCGGAGTGCGGCCGCCCGGAACGCGCTGTCCCTAAGCTCGGATTCAGAAGGGACGCGGAAGGGGACGCGAGTTCTGGCCGTCCGCGGCTGCTGATTGGCAGAAGATTGCGCCGACGCGCGCTCCCGCCCGAGGGTCGCGAGCACGATTGCGGTGACACCGAGTGCGGCAAAGAGTATTCGAAGAGACAGCCGTGCCTCTGTGGTTGGCGAAGGTGAGCACGTTTGGGCTCTGGTCGCGGGCACATGGATTTAGGGCGAGGTTGCGGTCAGCGCAAGTGAAAACCCTGACCGCCCCGATCGCTGCCGCCCGGTCAATCCGCTCTTATCGGCTCTTCTGTGGGTCTGTCTTTTGGCCGGACCGTTCGGCCCAGGTTCGCGTCCCGAATCGAGGTTACCACGTCGCTGACAACCCCGTCGATGCGCGACTGAACGGCTCCTGCCACACCGGTGATGAGCGCTGCCATGACACCGTCCAGAGCGCCGCCAAGCTTGCCGCCGGTTTCTCTCGTCGCATCGGCTGTCGCCCTCGCTGCCTTCACGTCAGCCCTGGATGCGCTCAGTGCGATGCCGGCACCGAACGCGACTCCCACCGCGGCCCACGGATGGTTTCTCACCTGCTGGGTCACGTCCACCTTGCGCTCGAGCTCTGCGATGGCGCCGGACATGCGCGCGCGCGTCTGCTCGATCTCGGCGCGGACTTCGGTCGTCGTCTCACCCATTCTTGTGCCTCCGCAACGTTGCGAGCGTCTGCTCGGGTTTGATATTCCTCGGCGAGAGAAGTGTCGCGCCGCGCTTCAGCAGATAGAAAGCCGCGCCTCCGAGAATCGCGGTGAGGACGAACGCGGCAATCCAGTAGTGCCCGCGAAAGAGGGCGTCGCCCAGGAGTAGCACGACGCCGAAGACGAGCATCTGCAATGTCAATAGCCCGAGCATCCCCGCGCCGACAGCGATTGCGGTGCCCTTACCGATGTCGCGCGCGATCTCCGCGAGCTCGATCCGCGCCAGCTGGACTTCCTGCCGCGCGAGCTGCGCTCCGTCTTCTGCCACTTCGCGGAGGAGCTGACCCACTCCGCGATTCGATTGTGGCGCGGTTGCCATCGGCATCTTCTACCGCCGGAGAACTTTTCCGATCAGATAGCCCGCGCCGAGGGCCACGAGGAGCGATCTGGCGGGATGCTCCTTCACCTGCTTCTCGACTCCAGACTTGAGCTTGTCCAGGTCGGCGTCCCGGATCCAGTCAGCGCTTGACTGCATTCCCGTCGCGAGAGTGTCGGTGACTGCGTCGATGCTCGCATCGCTGGTCACGGCTACTGAAGATCCATCACTCACAATAGCCGTCGACGGACGCTGTTTACGCAGCGCCTGTGCGCCCGCCTCCAATCCATCGGCGATCATAGCCGGCAGGTTGGATGCCTTTTGCCTGACCGATGATACCACGCTCTTTCCGAAGCCTGCCTGCTCGCTGACCTCGTCTGGCAGCGTCCCTTCGCTATTCGTTCCTTCCATGATCCAGCCCCCCGAGCGGTTGTTGAGCCGTGTCGAACCGGCGACCCAATAATACATATGCAGGAGACGCGCCCACGGAACGATCGTTTGTCGGCACTCCGCGTGGCAATTCGGGTGATATCGGAGCTCTAGCGGAACGATCTGCCCGCGAGCTTGGCGATCGTCTCGAGATCCGCTGCGCGCCGCCTGATGGCGCGCTGGCTCTGCTCGATCGTGATGAGCTCGAAGCGGATCGTTTCGCCCGGTCGCCGTTGGGCCAGAATCGGCAGATCGGCGGCGCTGACGACGGCGATCTTTGGGTAACCCCCAACTGTGGGCGCATCGGCCATAAGGGCGATTGGAAATCCGTCGCCCGGCACCTGGATGGCACCTGGGCAGCTGGCCTCCGACGGAAGCGTGCCGATCGAATTCCCGAGGGCTGGGCCCTCGAGCTTATAGCCCGTGCGATCTGAGGCGTTGGAGATCCTGTACTCGCTCTCGGTAAGAACGCGCCAGGCGCGCTCGTCGAACAGAGCTTCCTGAGTGCCGCGCGTGACGTGAACTGTTCCTGTGTCATATCTCGGCATCAGTTCAGCCGCGCAATGAAATCCGGCGGCAGGGAGCGCCGCCGTCGGAGTACCGAGCGCGGCTGAATCGCCGCTCTTGAGAAGCCGTCCCTCGTATCCTCCAAAATGACCAGGGAGATAAGTGGATCTGCTGCCGAGCAATTGCGGAACGTCGATGCCGCCGGCCACGGCGAGGTAGAAAAACCTGCCCCCGATGATCTGTTCGACTGCAAGCTCGTCCCCCGTTCGCGCGTACGTCGTCGTGCATGGGGCGACGGCCTTTCCCCCGAGCGTCGCGCGGGCCGTAGCGCCGGCGATCGCGAATGCGCAATCGCGGTCGAAGCGAATGGCCCCGCCGCCGAGTGCCCACTCGAGGCCCGCGGCATCGAGTGAATTGCCGACAATTGCATTGGCTGCGCTGATCGCGGTGAAGTCCATCGCGCCACCCTGGGGCACCCCTGACCAGCGCGACTGTTTTCTGCCGGCGTCCTGCACCGTGAGATAGGGCGGTGCGCGCGTGATCGTGATCACTTTGCCCGCTCGAAGCGGACCCTATCGCCTGGAGCAAGCAGCGCCGGTGGCTCGCGCATCGGATCGAACATCACGGTCTTTGTGTTCCCGATGATGTGCCAGCCGCCCGGGGTATCGAGTGGATACACACCGGTCTGCGCAGCTGCAATTGCGACGCTGCCGGCGGCGACGCGTGGCCGCGGTTGTGCGCGCCGAGGAAGCTGTAGCGCGGGGTCGAGCTCGCTCAGGTAGGCCCAGCCGGGGACGAAGCCGAGCAGGTCAACGGAGTAAGTCCTGCCGGTGTGGCGAGAGATTATCTCCTCGACAGAGAGTCCGGTCGAAGACGAGACGGCTTGGAGATCCACACCGTCGTATGTCACAGAAATCCGGTGCTCGCGTGGCTGCGCCGCTCGCGCGGTTGCGTGTGCTGCGCGATAGCATGCTTCGACGAGTGTCTTCGCCATCTCTTCGTACGATATGTGAAGCGGATCGTAGAATACGGTGAGCGCGAGGTACGCCGGGACGATGTCGTCGACATATGGGATGGCGGCAGCTCTCAATGCGCGCGCCGCGTCGTGAACCCGGTTCAGGAGATCGGTGCTTCGCTCCGTGCCAAACGCAATCGTGACGGCTGCATCGCCGAGTGAATGAGCACGCAGGGGGCGGGCGGGGAAAGAAGCAGTCAAGCGGCAAACGGCGCTATCGTAACGCCGGAATCCTTGAGTCGAGCTCTCAGCGCGCTCAACATCGCTGCCGCGTCGGGATTGTCGCCGTGGACGCAGAGCGATTGCGCCGTGATGCGGAGCTCGGTCTGGTCATCGGCGGTGATCGTCTTGCCTTTGACAAGCATGACGGCGCGCTGAACCGCGTTCGTGACGTCGTGGATTACCGCGTTGGGGTCACTGCGCGGGACGAGCGTACCATCGGGCTTGTACGCTCTGTCGACGAAGGCCTCGCTCGCGAACGCGACCTTGCCGCGCTCGGCGGCCCGGGCCATCTCGCTTCCGGCGAGTCCAAGAAGCGTGAGCGACGATTCCACTTCGCGAATCGCTCGAACGACCGCTGCAGCCGCGTCGGCGTCGAGCGCGCACCTGTTGTAGAGAGCGCCGTGGGGCTTCACGTAGGCGAGCTTCGCGCCTTCTCCCCCGCAGATATCGCGAAGCACCCGAATCTGATAGGCGACGTGAAACGCAATCTCTTTCGGGGCGAAGCCCAGCTCCATTCGGCCGAAGCCCGGGATGTCGGGATATGATGGATGCGCTCCGATCGTGACGCCGCGAGCTTTTGCAGCTTTCACCGTATCGCGCATTGTAGTCGCGTCGCCGGCGTGGAATCCGCACGCGATGTTGGCGGACGACACGAGATCGAGCAACGCCTCGTCCTGCTCGGCGTGGGAGCGGCCGAAGCCTTCTCCCAGGTCAGCGTTGAGATCTATGGTGAGCGGCACGGCGGAAGCCGCTATTTCTTGCGGCGGGCCTTCTTCTTCGTGCCGTCAACCGGCAAGGCCTCGAGGACTTCCCAATCCTGCTCGTCGTCCTCGAATCCGGCGCGGGTGACTTTGGGCAGAAGCTTCTCGCGGACCACCATGGGGGTGAGCCAATAGGTGAATCCGTCCTCTGCCTCGACCGGAAACCATGCGAACTTGGTGCGCACCCGCTCGTCACCGATCTTGCCGTTCGGATCCTTCCGACTCTTCCACTTCACGATGTTTTCCTCTCGTCGAGCTTATACACGGTCTTCGAGTCCCTTCACGCCAGATTTTTCGGCACAGCTAGCGCAACAATAGAAGGCGCCCTTACTCTCGAGGCCGTGCCCGATGATTTTGCAGCCGCAGTGAGTGCACTTCGGCGCGAGGGCGTGAATGGCGCACTCGAACGAATCGTACGTGTGCGCCTTCCCATTGATGGTGACGGTGAACGATTTGTCGTAATCGTTGTCGCAGACTTCGCACTTAGCCATTGGTGACCCCGGGATCCGGTTGCCGACGGCCACTCTACGGCGAATCTAATGCCGCTGGAACCGGGCTTTCAGCGAAAAACTTTCCTCATCTTCGTATCCGGGTCGCGCGCGAACCGGAACGTGAACCACGCAAGGTCGGTAACGAGCTCGTCGTACGCCTGGGGATCCATCTTGTCCGCGACGATGTTCATGCGTCCCGAGATTTGCGTCTTGAGATGCTCGATCCATTCCCTGGTAAAGTCTGCCATTGCGGATTTCCGGAAGCGATTGCCTGAAGCTAAGCCGATCCAGACCCGCCCGCGAGCACCCGCTGGCTTGGTTTCTGCTTTCTTAGCGGTCACGCGGCACTCAATAGCAGGGCCGGCGAAACAACAACTTTTCCGAGGGCCCATGATGCTCAAGGTCTCATTGACGATTGCCGCGGCTGGACTACTGGCTGCCTGCGGCGTGTCGACCCAACAGGAAGTCCAGATCGGCCAGGATGCGGCGCAGCAGGTCAACGCGCAGCTGCCGATGGTGCAGGATGCAGTCATCAACAACTATGTCAACGCGCTCGGCAACCGGATCGCGAGAACGACATCGCGAACCGATCTCAACTGGCAGTTCCAGGTCGTCAACTCGAGCATGGTCAACGCGTTCGCTCTCCCGGGCGGATTCGTATACGTCAACCGCGGCGTCCTCGAGCGGGCGAGCAGCATGTCAGAGGTCGCCGGAGTGCTTGCGCACGAGATCGAGCACGTCGTGAGGCGGCATTCGGTAAAGCAGATGGAGCAGGCACAGGGCGCGAATGTCGGCGTCGGGATTGTGTGCGCGCTAACGGGCGTGTGCCAGAGCGGAGTGGCTCAGGCGGCGATCAACATCGGCGGCACGGCGGTCTTCGCGAAATTCGGCCGCGCCGACGAAGTGCAGGCGGATGAAGGCGGCTTCAACAGCCTGGTTCGCGCCGGAATCAATCCGCGCGGAATGCTGACGCTGTTCCAGAAGCTGCTTGCCGAGCAGGGGAGCGGTAGCTCAACGGGATGGTTTGCCGATCACCCGGGTACGACAGACCGCATCGCTGACATTCAGGGGATGCTCAGCAGGATGTCCGCGTCGCAGCTGAACAGCCTTCAGGCCAATGACGGGGGTTTTGCGACGATGAAGTCGAGGTTGGCAAGGCTGGGGCCCGCACCGCGGGTGCCGGGACAGTAAGAATACGAGGCGAGAGTATCTGAACCGCAACTGAACGGGCGGGAGGCGTCAGAAGCGTAGACGACAGACGCCAGTTCAGTTGTCGTTTCAGCTTTCCCCGCGCGGAAAGGCCAGTCTACTTCGTCTTAGTCCTGACCTCGATGACCCCGCCCGTCCCGCCGCGGATTCCGAACCTGGCCCCCGCCTGGGTAACGTCGTAGTACCGCATGTCCTCGACCTGATACGCTGGAATATTGCGGAGCGAGCCGGGAGCGCCGTACTGCTGGCCGTCGAGGTAAACGGTCGCTAACGCGGTGCCGTCGGTGTTGGTGACTCCGTGCACGACCAGCCAGTTTGGGCGCAGTCGCGCTACGGCGTCATAAGCAGTCTGCACGTCGGCGTGGGCGGCGGCGATGTCCGCGGCCGTCAGGAGGGTTCCCGTTCGAGGAACGGTGCCCGCCGTCTTGGCGGAGGAGGAACAACCAACGATGACCGCGACTGCCATTAGATAGAGAATCCTGATCGACATCGGCGTCCTCCCGGGTTTGCCAGCGCTATGGTGATCGACTCTGTACGAAACTCTCGTCGCGGTATGAAGCCAGTACGGAGGGTGAGGGACTCGAACCCCCAAGCCCTTGCGGGCGCCAGTTTTCAAGACTGGTGCAATAGCCGTTCTGCCAACCCTCCTGATCTCAAGATACGGGTGGCCAATCGCACGGGCAACGCACCATTCACGCATTGCAAATGTGCGCTACCGTGTCAGGCTCGCCAGCACGTCATCGAGCTGCGTTCCATGGGCGATCCGCTCGACCTGCGAGCGAATGCGCGCGGCCTCGTCGGCGTGGCCAGACTCCGCCAGCGCCCCACTGAGGTCGAGGCCGGTTCGTATGTAGAGGAATGGGATGCTCACCGAGGGGCGATCGACCCAAAGATCCCGGCGCGCGATTGATTCTGGCGCTTTGAACACCGTTTTCCAAAGCGCGCGCGTCGTCCCAACGTCGATCCACCCTTCGCCCGGAATCGATACGATTCCGTTGCCGGGCGCCGGAACGTGCGGCATCAGCTTCCTGGCGAGCCCCGTCGTGACCGTGTATGGCGCGAACCCCATCTCCTCAGGGTAGCTGCCGCTCGTCCGGCTGAAGAAGAACGGCCGATCCGGGAATCCATCGCGGATCATGTACAGCACGAACAGGTCGCCTCTCTCGAGCCCCGCGAAGTCTCCAAACGAGCGCGGCTGGATGTTGACCACGATGTCGGTGCCCTCCTTCCGAAACGTCTGCGGTGCGGACAATTCGATCGCTGGCGGCACTGCATCCGCTTCCTGCATCGTCAGCTTGAGCGGCGGACCGATTGGCTTCTTCCACACCTTGCCCCTGTAAATGGCGGGGCCACGCAACGAGTCGTACTCGTAAATCGGGCGACGCAATATCTGCCGCGTGTACCAATCGGTGTTGAGGAGCGAAAGGCAGGCAACGATCACATCGCGCCTGATCCCTTCGACTTCCTGAGCGTACCAGAGGGGGAACGTATCGTTGTCGCCGGCGGTGACGAGAATCCCATAGGGCTCGACGCTGTTGAGCAGATCGGCGGCGAAATCCACCGTGTCGGTTTGTCCGGCACGCGAGGCGGCGTGCCAGTTGGCGAAAAGCGGAATGATCGCAAACGCCAGTACTGGCGTCGCGATCAGCCAGCTCCGCCGATGCGGCAAATCGAGCGTCTCGTTGCCGACGCGCACCTTTTCCGACCCCACCAACGCGGCGAGGGTCTCCCAGACGAATACCAGCCCGAGCGCGATCCACACGCTCAGCGCCGAGTAGCTCCAGAGGTAGAAGTAGTCGCGGTCGCGCACCTCGCGGGGAACCGTCTCACCAAGGTCCTGCGCCTGCGACGAGCCGTACTTGAAGTTCATGTAATAGATGAGCGCGAGCGTCACCATGAACACGAGCGGCCCGAAGTAAGTGAACGATCGTCGGTCCCGCTTCCAGTGGACGTAGCCGCCGAGTCCGGCCAGGAGAAGGAAAAGCGTTGCGAGCGCCTGCTGGAATCCGGGATGGTTGCCGAACGGGTCTCTCAGCCACTGCCAGCGGAAGTAGAGCCACCACATTCCGACCTGCGCGGTGAACGGCGCCTGCCTGTCAGATAAATTTGGCTTCCCGTACTGGCCGCGATTGAAATTGTACATGAAGCGATCGTATGTGGCTTTGCTCACCGTGCAGCCGGCGCCGATCTGAGTCGCGCATCCGGTGGGCTCCCCTTCGTTGATCGCAGGGAAGTGAGCGGCGCGAAGGGGTTGCGTGAGAAACGGCGTCATCCCGAGCAGCAGTGCTCCGGCGATGGCGAGCAACAGCCTCCAGCGCACCAATGTCTTTGGCCGGCGAATCAGAACCGCGGCGGCGACCGCCGGCAGCGCGAGAAACCCGGCCATGTGATTGGCGTAGCCAAGCCCGCTCACGTACGCGATCATCACGAGAAGGCGATCCGCTTTCGGTCCATCGGGATCGTCGCACCAGTGAACGATCAGCCACGACACGAGCGCGAGCCCGAGCAGCGAAACGGTGTAGACCTTCTCGTTGACCACCGACTGCGCCCAGACGGTGAATGCGGTGGCTCCGATGAGCGCCGCGAGCGACCCGCCGACTATTCTCTGCCAGCGCTCAGGGAGCCACCCGACGAGCACACGCTCGGTGATGAGGAACCACATCCCGGCGGCGCCAGCGCTGCAGAGCGCCGCGAGAATGTTGATCCGCATCGCGACGTTGGGGGCAATCGGGAGGATCGCGAAAAAACGGCCGAGCAGGATGAAAAAGGGATTTCCCGGGGGATGCGGAATTCCGAGAGTGTAGGCGGCGGCGATGTACTCGCTGGTGTCCCACATCGCAGTGGACGGCGCGAGTGTAATGAGGTAGAGCACGAATACCACTGCTGACGCAATCGCCGCCGCCCGGTACGAGGGCCGGTAGTCGAGATCCGCGGTGGCGACGGAAGTTGCAGTCATTCTAGTGGCGGAACTGCCGCTTGCCGGTGAAGACCATCGCGATGTTGTACTCGTCCGCGGCCTGAATCACTTCCTCGTCGCGAACTGATCCCCCTGGCTGAATGATGGCAGATACTCCCGCCTCGGCCGCCTGCTCGACTCCATCTCTGAATGGGAAGAACGCATCCGAGCCCATCACCGACCCTTTGGTATCGTGTCCCGCCAGATGCGCCTTATGCACGGAGAGAAATGCGGCATCAACGCGCGACATCTGCCCCGCGCCGATGCCGATCGTCGCTCCCTCGCGGCAGAGGACAATGGCGTTCGACTTGACACTTCCGACCGCGCGCCACGCGAACCGCAGATCCCACCACTCGCCTTCGGTCGGCTGTCTCTTGGTGACGACACGCCATTCTGATTCGCTGCCGCCAACCGGAGCGCGCTCCTGCGCAAGGAATCCGCCACGCACCCGCTTATAGTCGAGCGCATGTGGTCGCCACTTCGCGCGCCCTTGCAGCACGCGAAGGTTCTTCTTGCGTCCGAGTATCTCGAGCGCACTCGAGGTGAACTCCGGGGCAACGATGCATTCCACGAAGAGACTCGAAACCGCCTCGGCGATCAGCTCATCGACGGCCACGGTAAAGGAGATCACCGATCCAAACGCCGATACCGGATCGCACGCGAGCGCTTTCTTGTATGCATCGAGTCCGGTGCTGCCGGTGGCGAGCCCGCAAGGAGTCGTATGCTTGACGATGGCGCAGCACACTTCATCCTGAAACGGATCGGTCGCGATGAGGGCGCCCTCGAGATCGAGCAGATTGTTGAAGGAAAGCTCCTTTCCACCCTTCTTCGCCAGCGAGGCGATTCCGGCGTTCTTGTGTTCAACGTAGAACGCGGCGCGCTGGCCAGGATTCTCTCCGTACCGAAGCGTGGTCTCTTTCTCGAGAGGAATTGCAATCTGGTCAGGAAATATCTCGTCGCGTTCGCACCCGAACCAGTACGCGATTGCCGCATCGTATGCAGCTGTGCGCGCAAAGGCTTTCTCGGCGAGCAACCGGCGCAGATCGATGTCGTTATCCTTCGCTTCGAGTGCGGCGAGAACTCGACCATAATCTTCCGGATCTACGATGACTGTCACCGCCGCAAAATTCTTCGCTGCAGACCTGAGCATCGAAGGCCCTCCGATGTCGATCTGCTCTATGACCTCCTCGGGCTTGGCGCCGGCTCGCGCGGCCGTTTCCTCGAACGGGTAGAGATTCACCGCGACGAGGTCGATTGTGTGGATGTGATGCTCGGCCAACGCTTTCATGTGCTCGGGCGAATCGCGACGCGCCAGCAGCGCACCGTGGATCGCGGGGTGGAGTGTCTTGAGCCGGCCGTCCATCATCTCGGGGAATTGGGTTACGTCGCTGACGTCGCGAACGCTGACAGCGGCCGCGCGCAGAGCCTTTGCGGTCCCGCCGGTGGAGATGAGGTCCCACCCGAGGCCTATCAAGCCCCTGGCGAAGTCGACGATTCCCGTCTTGTCGGAAACAGAAAGAAGTGCAGTGGGCATATCAGACAGTGGTTTGCGATTCGAGTTGTTGCAGGACGGCAACTATCTCAACGACGCGCGGATAAACGAGGTGCTCGACGCTCAGAACGCGCGCGGCGAGCGATTCCGGCGTGTCCGATGGCTCAACGGGAACACGCCATTGCGCTATGATAGGTCCGCGGTCGTAGTCGTCGTCAACCACATGCACGGTCACGCCAGATTCCTTCGCGCCCGACGCGATCACCGCCTCGTGAACGCGCGCGCCGTACATGCCTTCACCGCCGAAGTCGGGCAGTAGCGCCGGGTGAATGTTTATGATCCGCCCGCCGTATTCACTTATGACCTTCGACGGAATCCGCTTCAGGTAGCCCGCCAGCACGACGAGATCGATGCGAAACTTGCGGAGCAGCTCCAGCAGCTCCGATCCGTCGTCGCCCGCGTCGAAGCTTGCGATGTCGATCGAGGACGTCGCGGCCCGGATGAGCGCCGGCGAATCCACGCGATTCGATGCGACCAGGACGACCCTCGCCACGCGTTCGCGCGAGAGAGTCTCGAAATGATCGATGATGGCCTGAAGATTTGAGCCGCGTCCCGAGGCGAGCACGGCGAGTCGTGACGGCATGCCCGATTTTACGGCGAGTTGTCTCGATCAGTAAGAGCAAAAAGCATCTCTACCGCGTCCTGGAGAGATGCGGCAGTCTCGATTCCTTCCTCTTGTGCCAGGCGCCTGTCTGCATCCGTCGTCATGGGCGAAGCGATCATGATGCCACGTCCGCCAAGCTTCGTCGACGCCGTTACATCACGCCAGCGATCGCCGATGTAGGCAACGTTGTCAGGATCCAATATGAAGTCGCGGAGACCGGCCGCGAACATCTTGAGGCCCGGTTTCCGGCAGTCGCAAGGTCCTGTGATTCGCGGGTGGTGCGGGCAGTAGTAGCTCCCGTCGATGCGCGCGCCTTCGGCTTTGAGCAGCGTCTCGAAACGCGCGCGGACCGCATCGTAGTCCGCGACCGTGAACTTGCCGCGCGCGATTCCTGACTGATTCGTCACGACGATCACCGGGATCTTTGCGTCGTTGAGCCGCCTCACCGCCGCCGCCGCTCCCGGAATGAGACGGACTTGATCGGGTGACTTGATGTAGTGAGCGTCCTCCATGACCGTGCCATCCCGGTCGAGGAATACGCCTTCGGGGAGCTTTTTCACGCGCGCGCCCTGACGATTGCTTTGACGAGCGCACCATCCTCGCCCGGAAGGACGCTGCGCAGGTCCAGCAGCAGCTTTCCATCGGCGATCCGCCCTATGACCGCGGGCTCGCCACGCCGCAGCATCTCCTCCATGTGCAAAACGTTCGCGGTGATCGCGACCGCTCGTGAATCGATCGCGGCCGTCGGGAACGCGCCGCCTCCCACGCTGGCTGTGCTGGCCACGACTTCAGCATCGACGCCGCTCGCACGTAGGCTGCTCACGACCCCACGGGCGCGTAACTCGATCTCGTCGACCCTCTCGGTGAGCATCGCCAGAACCGGAATGTCCTTGAGCGCGCGCTCTGGATCGAGATAGATCCGAAGCGTGGCCTCGAGCGCCGCAAGCGTAAGCTTGTCGACTCTCATCGCCCGAGTGAACGGGTTTTTGCGGAGCTTCGCGACGACTGACGCTTTGCCGAGTATGATCCCCGCCTGCGATCCTCCAAGGAGCTTGTCTCCGCTCATGAGGACGAGCGTCGCATCGGAGGCAAGAGCAGTAGAAGCCGTTGGCTCGCCCGATAATCCGTAGTCATCGAGCGGGAGGAGAAGGCCGCTCCCGAGATCGTGTATCACCGGCAGCCCGTGCTCGGCGCCGATGAATACCAGACGCTCGACGCTCACGTCGGACGTAAAGCCCTCGATGGTAAAGTTGCTGCGGTGGATTTTCGCGATCGCGGCCGTCTTTGGAGTGATCGCGCGCCGGTAATCATCGTCGTGGGTGCGATTCGTGGTTCCGACTTCTACGAGCTTTGCTCCGCTTCGCGCCATGATGTCGGGGATCCGGAAGCTGCCTCCGATCTCAACGAGCTCGCCCCTCGAGACCAGCACTTCCTTTTTCCGCGCCAGCGTGTTGAGGGCGAGCACCATCCCCGCCGCGCAGTTGTTGACCACCAGCGCGTCCTCGGCGCCCGTCAGCTGCTGGAGCAGGCCGACGCAGTGCGAATAGCGTGAGCCGCGCTGCCCCGTCCCGAGGTCGTACTCGAGGTTGCTGAAGCCTTCGGCGACTTGCTCGATCGCGCGGATCGCTGCCGCGGCAAGCGGAGCCCGCCCGAGATTCGTGTGCAGGACGACGCCCGTCGCGTTTATCACCCGCCGCAGCGAGGGACGCGTCGCGTTACGGACTGCCGATGCAATTGACTCCACCCACTGCTCCTCGGTGGGCAGGGCGGCGCCCGTTTCGCGCGCGACGTCGACAGTGTTCCTCACCGCGTCGAGGACTACACGCCGGGGATGGTGCTGAAGCAACGCTTTCACTCCGGGTGTCTCGAGGAGCGAGCTTACGCTCGGGAGATCCCTTCGGGCGTCCTTCATCGCTTTATCGGAGGTGGCGTCACCGGTAGAGCGACCGGCGGTTTGGCCGCAGGAGCCACGGGTGGCTTTGCCGTAGCAGCGGGCTGTGGTGCGGGAGGCGTGAACGTGCGTTCACTGTTCCCGACGTGACCGAGCAAACCTCGAATGCCTATCGCGCGAACCCGATAGGTGGTCTTCGGGCTGAGCGGACGCTGCAGAGTTATCACCGCTTCGCTCGTCGGCGACGGGCGCTTCATCACCGGTTTGACTGCAACCGTCGTGTCAGGACGAGTCGGTGGACGTCTTGGCGCCGTCGGGAGAGGTGCGGCAGGCGCGGGACTCCCAGCGATCGCCGTATCCTTGGGCGGCAACCCCGCGCTGACGATGGGAACCGGCACGGAGTCGGGACCGATCACCGCAAAGTTGGCGGCGGTGAGAGTTTGAGCCGGATCAAACGGTTTGTCGAACGACACCTGCAGCGTCAGAGAATCCCTCGCCCGAACTTCGCGAATCCGCGGTGGCACCGTGTCGTGTACAAAAATCAGAAGATCAGTTCGCGCGCTGTCAGTGAGATTGACGGAGGCGCTGTCCCACGGCTCGCTTGGCTCGATACCAAGGTTCCTGGTTCGGTCGACGTACCCACGCACGATGTAGTGCCCTGGTGGAAGATGCTCCAGGACAAAAGCTCCACTTGAATCGGCGAGCGCCACGTATGGGTGCAGGCTGTCCGGCGGCACGAACGCTTCGATCAGCGCCCCGCTGGCGACCGCGCCGGAAATCCAATCGAATATGTTGCCCATGATTCTGGTGCGTGGAATCGTGGGTCCGGTCGAGAATGTCGTCGACGCTCCCGTGTTCCGAACATTTCCGCGGATGTCAGCCAATCCCTTTTGCATGATGACGGTGTAGGCCGTATTCGCCCGCCAGCCGTGCGTCGGCCTTACTCCGACGGCGTCGCGGTGCCATGACGCGCTGGGAACTCCATCGCGAGGCGAGATCAAAAACAGATCCGACAGACTGGTGGTCGACGGCGGGCGCTCCCCCACGACTTCGTCGAACTGAAAGAGAACTTCCTTCGGTTTGACGTTGACCGAGCCCGTGTCCGGAATGATTCGGACGATCTGGGGCGCTTCGGCATCAGGCGGACCGCCAGGCGGAATGCCAGGCGAAGCGCACGCTACCGAGAGGAGCGCGACGGCGGTCAGCCGCCGCAAAGCGCTTTCACCTTTTCAGAGAGCTGCTCGCGACGCTTGGTCCACTCCTCCTCTTTCTTTCGTTCTGCTTCCACCACGGCGGCGGGCGCCCTGCTAGTGAAGCCTTCGTTTTGAAGACGCTTGGACAGCGATGCGAGCTGGCCCTCGAGCTGTTTCAGCTCGGTCTGCAGCTTCCCACATTCCTTCGTCAGGTCGACGAGTCCGCCGAGCGGAACGATGACCTCGCTCCCGTCGGAGAGAACGGAATGCGCGGCACCGGCACCTGCGGGCTCGCCGCCAACGTTCACCGTCGAGCGAGAGAGACGCCCAACGAGCGGCGCATGTTCGCTGAAGAGCGGCGCATTCAGGCGAGATTGAATCACGACGTCCATGGATTTCCCGGGCGGAATTGCATAGTCGGAGCGGATCTTTCGCACCGCGCTCACAGCCTGTCGGACGAGATCAAAGCGGGACACGGCGTCCCGCTCGTCGCTCGACGCCGGATGCGGAATCGGCCACGGGGCGATTGCCAGGAACTCGCAGCGGTTAGCGGCCAAGGGGGAGGGAAGCCGTTGCCACAGTGTCTCGGTGATGAATGGCATGATCGGATGCAATATTCTCAGTGCGTAGTCGAAGACATGCGTCAGCACCGCCCTCGCGACTTCGCTGTCGTTTCCAGGCGTGCCGATGCGTCCCTTCGTCGTCTCGAGATACCAGTCCGCCACGTCGTCCCAAACGAACCGGCGCGCGGCCTCGGCGTATTCGCTGAGCCGAAGTCCCGAGAAGCGCTCTTCCGGACGCCATTTTCCTTTGTCCGGCCGCGCCGTGCCCAAAGCCATGTCAGCTTCGACGATTGTCGCGTTGAGGCGTGCGAGGATCCAGTTGTCTGTGAGTGTGAGCTCGCTGTCGGTGAGCTCATCCACGCTCCGCACTGGTGTGGTGCCGACGTTGACCAGCAGGAATCGCCCGATGTTCCAGAGCTTGGTCGCGAAGTTCCGGCCCGGTGCGAAGGAGCGTTCGAGGTCACGGTGGTCGAGCACCAGATCCGCGCCCATTCCCATCCCCGCGATCACCGTGTAGCGCAGAGCATCCGCGCCATACTTCTCGACGACATCGAGCGGGTCGATTCCGTTGCCGAGGGACTTGGACATCTTGACGTGATTGGTGTCGCGGACCGTGCCGTGGAGATAGACGGTGTGGAACGGCGCCGCGTCCATGAACGCGTAGCCGGCCATGATCATTCGCGAGACCCAGAAGAACAGGATCTCGGGTGCGGTGATCAGGTCATCGGTTGGATAGAACGCGGCGAGCGCGGCGGAGCTCTTATCCGGCCATCCGAGTGTCGAGATCGGGAAGAGCCAGGATGAGAACCAGGTGTCGAGCACGTCTTCGTCCTGACGCACCGAGCCTCCGCATTTGTCGCATGCGGCGACATCGGTTCTGCTCACGATCTGTCTGTCGCACTTGTCGCAGTACCAGACAGGGATGCGATGGCCCCACCAGAGCTGCCGCGAGATGTTCCAGTCGCGGATGTTCTCGAGCCAGTTGATGTAAACCGCTTCCCATCTCTCCGGCAGGATGCGAATGGTTCCGTCGCGGACGGCTTCAAGCGCCGGCTTTGCCAGCGGCTGCATCTTGACGAACCACTGGTCCGACAGGCGCGGCTCGACGACGGTGTCGCACCGATAGCAGTGACGGACCGCGTGCTGGTGCGGTACGACCTTGACCAGGAGCTTCGATTTCTCGAGAGACCTGATGATTCGTTCTCTCGCCTCGAACCTGTCGATCCCGATCAGCTGCGGCGGAACGCGGTCCGCGGCATCCACGCCGTTTTCCATCGTTCCATTCGGCGCCATGATCACGGGCATCGGCAGCCTGTGACGCAAGCCGACCTCGAAATCGTTCGGATCGTGCGCGGGCGTGATCTTCACGACGCCGGTTCCAAATTCCGGATCGACGTACTCATCAGCGACGATGGGGATCTGGATGTTGGCGATCGGGAGCACCACCGACTTGCCGATCAGCTTGTTGTAGCGCTCATCGTTGGGATGAACCGCGAGAGCAACGTCGCCGAGCATGGTCTCCGGGCGGGTAGTCGCGACGGTGAGAGCGGCGTTGTCCTTGGCGCCCACGATCGGATATGCAATGTGGTACAGGTTGCCCATCTCTTCGCCGTGCTGCGCTTCCTCGTCACTCAGCGCCGTCATGCATCGCGGGCACCAGTGAATGACGCGATGGCCCCGGTAGATGAGCCCCCGCTCGTGGAGCTGGACGAAAGCTTCCCGGACCGCGGCGGACAACTCGGGCGAAAGCGTGTAGGCGGTTCGATTCCAATCCGCCGAACACCCGATGGCGCGCAGCTGGCGCAGAATCTCGCCACCCGTTTCCTCGACGAACGCCTCCGTGCGCTCGACGAACGCTTCGCGTCCGAGGTCGAACTTCGTCTTGCCCTCGCGGGCGAGCTCCTTCTCGATGATGTTCTGGGTGGCGATGCCGGCGTGATCGGTGCCAGGCTGCCAGAGCGTCTCATCGCCGATCATACGGCGCCAGCGGACGATCACATCCTGTACGGCGTTGTTGAGGCCGTGCCCCATATGCAGCGCCGCTGTCACATTCGGCGGGGGCATTATGATCACGAACGGCTCGCGATCCCCGCCATTCCGGCGGCTGCGCTTCTCGTCGGCGGAAAAAATTCCGGCCTCGATCCAGCGCTCGTAGATGGCGCGCTCGGTCTGGCCGGGGTTGTACTGCGCCGGCAGCTCGTGAAGTTCCTGTGTTGTGCTCATCTACGGCGCAAGTTAACGGGCGCCATTTTCGCGGGTAAGAGCGAGCGTCTTACCCGCGAAAATCAACGCGGAGTTGTTACTCGCGAGATCTGGGTCGCGAACCGTTTGTCGGCGGCGCGTTTTCCGGATCAGCCACGTGATCCGCCTTCGGTACTCCGCTCGGCGCGACTGCCGACCCGTCGGTTCTGCCACCGCGAGCCTTCTTCGTCATTTTGCGCGTAACGCCCGCGTCGGGAATGTCGTCGGCGGCGGCCATGAAGGCTTTGTCTTCCGAGAGCGAACGATCCTCGAGGATGTTTTTCGGATCGGAGTGCCGGTCGATCTCCTCTGAGTTGCCCTGGCGGCGCCGGCCCGTTCCGACCTGCTGTCCGTCCCAGTGGCGCTCTGTGAACGGCGGATCGCCGTCCTCGTAATGGTGCGCGGCGGCGTCGAATAGATCTTCGTCGCTGCGGATAGCCAACCGGTTCACAACTGTTGTGACTCCGGGTACTCCGCGCGCAATGGCGACGGCCTGGTGCGCTTCATCCTCGGAGTTCACCCAGCCGGTGAGCTCGATGATGCCAGTTTCGACAGCCCCGATGTCGATCGCGCGCTCGCTCAGGGTCGGGTCGTTGCGAAACGCTTCGAGGACCCGCTCCTCGAGCTCTTCGGTGCCGTCGAGAGATGCCTTTGGCGTGTCTGTCTCCTCGTCAAAATCGGGATCGAACTCATCTTCGTCGAGTCCTTCGTAATCGAAGTCCTCTTCCTCTCGTCCGGCTCCCTCGGTGCTGCCGCCGAATGTGTCCTTGATTCTCTCAGTCAAGCCCTTGAACCCTCCGAATCGCTCCGCCATTAGGACGCCCGCCGCGAAGCCCGCTGCGGCTCCGATGGCGATATAGATCGCGCTACGAGAAGGTGACTCTTCCTCTTCGTCGTAGATGTAAGGCGGCTCGTTGCGAAAGCGGAAGGGGGACATAGAGTAGGTGGCCTGTGGCGAAGGGTATCTTCGAACGATAGCTTAACGGGAAGCAAAATAAAGGCCATCCGCAGTACTCGAATTCATACCGAAAAAAATGTTGACGCTGAGGCTCCCCGACGGCGCCACCCGTGAAGTCCCCGAAGGCGCTCTGCCCCGCGACATAGTCGCATCCATTGGGCCCCGGCTGCTGCGCGACGCCATCGCGGTACAGATAGACGGCGAAATCCAGGACCTGATCACTCCGCTCAGAACGGGTGGGGATTTTCGCGTTTTAACCGAAAAGGACCCCGAATCTCTCGCGGTGCTCCGCCACTCTGGCGCGCACATCCTCGCCACGGCCATCCGCCGGCTCAGGCCGGACGCGAAGATCGGCTTCGGCCCGGCCATCGAAGACGGCTTTTACTACGATTTTGAGGTGACGCAGCCGTTCACTCCGGAAGACCTCGAGAAGTTCGAAGCGGAGATGAAAAAGGTGATCGCCGAGAAGTATCCGTTCGTCCGCGAGGAGGTTTCGCAGCCCGAAGCCCGGAAGCGCTTCTCCGATGACCCTCTCAAGCTCGAGCGACTCGGCGAATTCTCGGACGAGGAGATCATCTCGACCTACACGGACGGACCTTTCATCGATTTGTGCAAAGGCCCGCACGTGCCTGACACCTCATACCTGAAGAACTTCAAGCTGCTCCACACTGCTGGCGCGTACTGGCGGGGCGACGAGCACCGGCAGATGCTCCAGCGCATCTACGCCACCGCGTTCTGGAAGAAGGAGGATCTCGAGCAGCACCTGAACCGGCTCGAGGAGGCGAAGCGGCGCGATCACCGGCATTTGGCCCAGCTGCTCGATCTCTACTCGACGGACGCGCGCGTAGGTCCGGGTCTCATCCTGTGGCATCCGAAAGGCGCCATCATCCGGAACGAGATCGAGGAATACGAAAAGGCGCTGATTCTGCGGCACGGCTACGAGCTCGTGTACACACCGCACATCGTGAACGAGAAGCTGTTCCAGATCTCGGGGCACCTCGAGAATTTCAAGGAGAACATGTTCGGTGCGATGGACGTGGACGGAACGGGCTATCGTCCGAAGCCGATGAACTGCCCCGGCCACATCTGCATCTACCAGTCGCACCAGAGGTCGTACCGCGACCTGCCGATTCGATACGCCGAATTCGGCGCGGTTTATCGTTACGAGAGAAGCGGCGTGCTCCACGGGATGATGCGCGTCCGCGGGTTCACGCAGGACGACGCCCACATCTTCTGCATGCTCGAGCAAGTGCCCGCGGAGATCGAGCGCCTGCTTGACCTGTGCGATGAGATGCTCAAGACGTTCGGCTACCCCTACACCATCGAGCTGGCAACTCGCCCCGACAAAGCATTGGGGAGTCCGGAGCAGTGGAAGCAGGCGGAGATGACGCTCGCCGAGGTTCTAAACAATCGCGGGATCTCGTTCACCTACGATCAGGGCGGCGGCGCTTTCTATGGACCGAAGCTCGATTTCAAGCTGATCGACGCGATCGGCCGCAAATGGCAGGGGCCGACGGTGCAGCTCGATTTCAATCTCCCCGAGAGATTCGGACTCGAGTACACGGGAGCCGACAACGCTCCCCACCGGCCTACGATGCTGCACCGCGTGCTCGTCGGCTCGATGGAGCGTTTCGTCGGAGGTCTGATCGAGCACTACGCCGGCGCATTTCCGCTCTGGCTTGCGCCCGAGCAGGTGCGAGTGATTCCGATCGCCGACGAAGTGAAGGATTTCTCGAGGCAGGTCGTCGAGAGATTGAAGGCGCGGGGCGTCAGAGTGACCCTCGATGAGCGATCCGAGACGCTCAATTACCGCATCCGCGACGGCGAGATGCACAAGATTCCGTATATGGCCGTAGTCGGAAAGCGGGAAGCGGAATCGGACTCGATCGCGCTGCGCGTGAGAGGGGCGGGGAAGAAGCAGGAAGTCATGACCGTTGCCGACTTCATCGCCCGCGTCGAGGACGAGCTCGCGACGCGGGCGCTCGCGCCCTAGCGAAGCTACACGATTTCCCTAACTAGGGCGCGACGGCCACCTCGACTTCCTCCGTCGTGTCCTCGGCCTGGCGGAGGACTCGGCGCAACACTTTTCCGACCTGCGTCTTCGGCAGCTCCGCGACAAATTCGTACTTCGCGGGCACTTTGTAAGGCGCAAGCCTCTCGCGGCAGAAAACCTTGAGGTCCGACGGACTCACCGCCGAGTCCGCTCGAAGCACGACCCACGCTTTCACGATTTCTCCGCGCATGTTGTCCGGCAACCCGGCGACCCCCACCTCCGCCACAGCCGGATGCGAGGAAATGACCTCCTCGATCTCCCGCGGCCACACCTGGAAGCCGCACGTCTTGATGAGATCTTTTTTCCGGTCGACGATGAAGATGTATCCATCTTCGTCGATGTAGCCGAGGTCTCCGGTGTAGAGAACGCGCTCACCCTGGTCGTTGGTGCGGAGCATCTCCAGCGTCTCCTCCGGCCGGTTCCAGTAGCCGCGCATCAGCTGTGGCGCTTTGACTAACATCTCACCAACTTCTCCCTGCGGCATGGGGGTTCGCCCGTCGTCTGAATCGACGATGCTGACGTGAACGTCGGGGAGCGGCATGCCGATCGAGCCGATTTTCTTCGGGCCGAGGACCGGATTGGCCACGACGGCCATCTGGGCTTCGGTGAGCGAGTAGCCCTCGACAATTACGCCGCCGGTCAGATCCTCGAATCTCTTCTTGGTTTCCGCCATCAGAGCCGCTGCGCCGGAGAAACAGAGCTTGATCGAGCTGAAATCGACTTTGCCCGCCTTCGCCATGGGATGATTCATGATCCCATTCAATAGAGTAGGCACTGCGCAAATGAAGCTGGGCCTGACCTTGTTGATCTCGTTGAGGACGTCCCGGATCTCCCGCGGATTCGGAATGAGCGAGATCGGGTTGTGGTTGATCAGAGCCAAGCTCTGCACGCCCGTATTCCCGTAGGTGTGAAAGAGCGGGAGGGGCAACATGATCTTGTCGGTCCATTCGCGCATTGCGGGACGCAGCCACGACTGAAGCTGATGGCCCGCGATCACCATTCCGCGATGGGTGCCCACGACACCCTTGGGGGTTCCGGTCGTACCGCCGCTCATCAGAATCACGGCGGGATCATCGAGACTTGCGTCGCGCTCAGTAGTACTCGCCCCGCGAAACTGGCGAAGGAGCTGGCGAAAACGAAAATCACCTTCAGCGAGCGTTATCCGGTCGCCCTCCTTTTTCTCCTTGAACAGCGTGTACAGAATTCGCAGGTGCCACGGCAGATACTCTTTGATGTTCGTGGCTATCACGCGCTTGAGCGATGTGTGCGCCTGGACGTGCTTCACCTTCTCGTAGAACCGGGTGAGGACTACGACCGTTTCCGCGCCTGTCGCCTGGAGCGCCTCCTCGATTTCGCGCTCGCTGTACGTCGGATTGAAGGGACAGACGATCGCCCCCGCCTTCCACGCGCCGAATTCCGCGATCATGAACTGGGGGCAATTCGGTAGACAGAGCGCGAGGCGGTCTCCAGGCTTCACGCCAATCGACACCAGCGCCGCGGCGAAGGCATCGCTCTCCCGGTCAATGCGGCCGTAGGTGACGGTTGCGCCTTTGAACAACAGCGCTGGCCGGTCCGGCCACTTCGTGCCGGATTCCCGCACGTAATCGATCAGGCTGCGGTCCGGGTACGGCTCCAGCGAAGGCGGTACTCCTTCGTCGTAGTTCGCGAGCCAGCTAGGTGCGATCATTGCGGCCTCCATCAGTCGTCGGCTACACTTTCGTCAAATCCCGGCGGCCCCGTCGGGGAACCTGCCGGTTCTCTGGCTTAACGATGCTGTAATTTGCTGGCATACGCTGTACGTCAATCTACGTAGAAACTCAAACTTTTACCCGGCTGGGGCTCCAATGACTGGCGTAACCGGGCTTCACCACGTCACATGCATCGCTGGCGACGCCCAGGACAACGTCGATTTCTACTCGGGCGTGCTGGGAATGCGACTGGTCAAGAAAAGCGTCAACCAGGACTCCCCGGCCACGTACCATCTCTTTTACGCAGACGGGCAAGGCCATCCGGGAACGGACATCACGTTCTTTCCCTGGCCCGAGATGCCGCCGGCGAAGCCCGGCGTTGGACTGGCGATGGAGGTGTCGCTCGCGATTCCCCTTGGAAGCGTGGGCTATTGGGGCGAGCGCCTCGCCGAGCATCATCTGGCTGTCGGCCAGATCGAGACTCGGCGTGGAACCTCGGCGATCACGTTCACGGATCCGCACGGACTTCCTCTCACTCTTCACGAGACAGGCGACGAACGGGACTTCACGCCCTGGCGGGAGAGTCCAGTCCCAATTGACAAGCAGATCCGAGGACTGCACTCGGTTCGGCTCTGGGAGAGGGACCTGGCGCTCACATCGAGCTTTCTGACGGGAGTCCTGGGATTCGTGGACATCGGCGCGGAGCATGAGTGGCTCGGATTCGAGATTGGCGGTGGCGGATCGGGACGCTATCTCGAGATCAGAGAGATTGACGACGCCGATCGTGGAAGATGGGGGACCGGAGGTGTCCACCACGTCGCGTGGCGCGTTCCGGATGACAAGACCGAGCTCGAGGTGCGCGAGCAGATCGATCGGGCGCGTCGGCGCCCTACGGAGGTCATCGACCGCTTCTGGTTCAAGTCGGTCTATTTTCTCGAGCCGGGCGGAGTGTTGTTCGAGATCGCGACCGACGGCCCGGGCTTCACTGTCGATGAAGACCCGGCGTCACTCGGAGAGCATCTGGTGCTTCCGCCCTGGCTCGAATCCCGGCGCGGCGAGATCGAGGCGGCACTGCCCCCGATCAAGCCGCCCGCGGAATCAGGCGCGCGCTTCTAGCTCGCTCGCCGGCCCGCTTACCTGACCAGCGCTTCGGTCTCGCCAGCGCCGAAGCGTCGGGACTTCTCTGGCGAACTTCCGCGCCAGAAAGCCGGGGAAGTGCATCGACCGCAGCTTGTCCTCGACCAGTGCAGTCATTTCCTCAACCGTGATGTCCGGCTGAGTGAACATGCCTTTGGTCCTTTCGGTCCAACACGGTTCTTCGTCCTACTGGGCTTTGGTGCCGCTGGTGCTGAGTACGAGCACAGAATCCGCCGTCTTCACGGTGTAGTGCGCTGTAGTCGTGCCGGCGAGGGCGCCGCCCTGAAGCCGCAGGACGCCGTTCGTGCGGACCTGTACACCCTTGCGACGGACGCTCGCGTACGGTCCCGCGGTAAGGGCGATGCTGTCGCCGTCGGCGATGACCTGCACCGGAACAGACGGGCGCCCGGCGAATTTCATACTCCAGCCACTGGTGCTGTTCGTCGCGGTAAGGACGTAGGTCGTGGCGGACGTGTCACCGCTTGCGGGGACCGATCTCATGTTCCACTTGCCGGCGACGTCGGCGAGCTTGATGGGAGTGGGCGCAATGTTGGTCGTGGTGGTGCTGCTGGCGGTCGTGTCGACGGCGGTGGTGTCTACCGCGGCGTCATTCTTCTTGGCGCATCCGGCGAGAACCGCGGCGCAGCAGCAGATCGCGATGCGTGTCGTGCGGTGCTTCTTAAACATGAAACCCCCCATTCAGGTTGCCGACGTTGGCGCTGGCGAGCGTTTCAACGTACGACCTGAGTTACCGGGGGGCAAGCGGGCTCCGCAGGCAACCACGGTGGGGCTGGCGCCTTCGCCTTCTGACGCCTCCCGCCGCGTTCAGTTGCAGTTGTAGTTGAAGGCGAGCAACGCGACGATCCTGCCACAACTCAATTATTTGTTCCGGACGTCCCTCAGATCCGATCGAAGTTCATTGGTGATGAGATTCGACGAGTAGTCCATCAATTGATTCAAAGCGTCCTGGAAGTCGGCGACACTTACGCTGCCGAGGGTTCCCGCGGTGATGACCGATCCCGGGATCCGGCTGTCGCTCGCGATGTACGGCGTGAGCCGGTCGCGTCCGTGGATGTTGACGTTCCAGATCTCACGTCCGGTGCGACGATCGATGAGCACGGCTTCCGCGAAGGTGAACAGGTAGGCCGCTTCGTCCGCCTTGGCGTTGATTCCGAACCGCTCCATGCGGACTTCCATCAGATAGTCGGCCTGGTTCTCGTCCCTGATCGGGCGGGTGCCGAGGTATCTGCTCGCGCGCTGTAGCGTCCGCTGCGCGAGAACCGCGGGGATGTCGATGCGGGCCGTCGCGCTGTCGAGACGGGCACTCGCACGCCGTCCCTCGCGCTCGCGCGCCACATCGGCGCCAGCTCTGACGACAGCTTCGATCGCGTTCTGCGAGCTGCGAAGGTCGTAGTAGCTCGTGAGGAGCTCGGGCGACGGCGGGGCGATATAGATCACCGCGAGCGTCCGGCTGGAGAAGGGATACTCGGCCAGGTGATGTCCGCCGCCACAGCCGGCAACGGCTGCGGCGATCGTGGCTGCGGCGGCAACGGCGCGCAATCCACCACGGTTAGGGCGCTGCGAGGTCGTACTCATTTGGTTGTCCTTTGCTGGTAGATGCGAGCAGCGGCAGCCGATTGTGGCCGCCGCTGACTCACTACCTAGACGACAGGCAGGCGCGAGGGTTACGCCCCAGCCGCCCTTATTTCGCCGAGCCCTTGTAGGTCACCTTCCAGACTCGTCCGCCCTTGTCGTCGGAGATGTAGAGCGAGCCATCCGGGCCCTGTGTTATGCCAGTGGGGCGATGCGCCGCTTTGTCGTTCGCGTCCGGGCCGAGAGGCCCGCCCGCAAATCCGTCAGCAAAGATCTCGTACTTGGACGGATCGCCTGGTTTTCCTCCGGCGAAGGGCACGAACGCCACATTGTATCCCTGCTGAGCCGCCGGTGCCCGGTTCCACGATCCGTGGAAAGCGATGAAGGCGCCGTCCTTGTAGTGCGCGGGGAACTGGGTGCCGGTATAAAACAACAGGCCGTCGGGCGCCCAGTGCGCGGGGAAGAATGCCTCTGGACCCTTCTTCGTCGCGCAATCGCCGACTGCCTTCCCGCCGTCACCTCCGTACTCGGGCGCGAGCACGAGCTTCCGTTGCTGGTCGTCGAAGTAGCAGTTCGGCCAACCGTAGTCGCCACCCTGCTCGATCTTCAGCAGCTCCTCGGCCGGAAGATTCTGTCCCCGCTCGGGTGTATAGAGCTTCGGCCAGTTCTCGGCGAGCTGATCGCGGCCGTGCTGTGTCGAGTAGAGCTGTCCGCTTGCATCGAACGCGATGCCCACCGCGTTTCTGATTCCGGTTGCGTACCGCTCGGCGGCGGAGAATCGCTGGTTCGTCCTGTTCGCGTCGTATTTCCAGATGCCGGCGCGAGTAATTAGCTCGGCGCACGGCTTCACGCCGGGGGATTCCAGCGCGCGCTCCTTGACCTGGCACGAATTGCTGGCGGAGCCGACGTCCATGTACATGCCGCCGTTGCCGTCGATGGCGAACGGGTGCATGGGATGGCCGCCAGCCACGGGCAGTCCGCCGACGATCGTTTCAGAAGTCGGAGATGTCGGAGCCATGCTGTCGGCGGAGATTCCGTAGCGGACGATCTTCGCGGCGGTCGTCCCGGATTCCTCGACGTACAGAGATCCGCTGTAGATGCCAATGCCGGTGCCACCGCCGTTTCCCGCCTTGGCGTCGGGGCCGAAGCGCTTGACGATGTCGGCCTTGCCATCATTGTTGGTGTCGCGAAGCGCGACGATGAATCCACCCGGCGGCGCGGGGGTCGTGTAATAGCCGCCGCTCCAGGTGTTGACGTAGACATCGCCATTGGAATTCACGGCAATGTGCCTGGCGTGACCAATATTGTCGGCGAATACTGTCGCGCAGAACCCAGATGGAAGCTTGATGCCGCCGTTGTCTCCCGGACAGGCTGCGGCAACCGGCGTGCTGTTCGCGGAGGTGGAGTCGGCACCACTGCTCTCCGATTTTACGCAGCCTGCCAACGCGAACGCCGCCAGTGCCAGCGTCACGGATCGAGAGATGCCGGCGGTAACGCGGACGTCTTTTTCACGAATCATTGTCAGCCTCGGTGGTGAAAAAACCAATTTCTGCGTGATCGTGGACCTATTTCCAGAGCAAAGGGGCGTCCATCCGCACATCAAAGAGCAGAATTTCCGAATCTCCGTCGAACGTCATCTCAACCGCATCGACGTTGCTGATTCCCGCGCCGTCGCCGGCCTCGAGCGCGGTGGTGCCGATGCGAACTGACCCCCGCACGACCTGAATCCACGCGCCGCGCTTGCGCTCGAGCGGGTGCGATATCGCATCGCCCGCAGCGAAGAGTCCCGCGTAAACCGACGCGTCGGCATTCATCGGCATGCTGCCGTCGCGTCCGTCGTGGGACGCATACAACCGCAGACGGCCCTGCCGGTGCTCCGGCGCGAACTTGAACTGATGATAAGCGAATTGAGTTCCCGGTCTGTCGGGGATCAGCCACATCTGATAGTTGTGCTCCACTTCGTCGTGGAGATTCTCTTCGCTGTGGATCATGCCGCGGCTTCCCGCGCTGATGTGTTGCATCTCTCCGGGCGTGATTCCGGCCCGGGTCCAGAAGTTGTCGGCGTGAGTAAGCGTGCCTCTCGAGACATAGGTCACGATCTCGACTCCTTGTGCGGATGCGGCGGAAAACCCGAGTGCGGCTTGATGTAATTCTCGACCATCACTCGTAGCGGACCGAAGTTGTGCCAGGCGGGATCGCTGAAATCAGCGAACGAAAACGTCATCCGGTTGTCGGCCCAGCCGAAATCCTCGTAGGCCCGGTCGTCGCTCCGGCGAATCCGAATCTGTGGACTCCCGGCCGCCGCTGATTTCGCGGTATCGGCCGCTCCGCTTTCCGCCCTCGAATCCATCAGCGCCTGTTCGGAACGCGGCGTCCGCTGACGGGACCGAGGTCGATCACGAGGGCGATAACAAGACCGGCGACGGGCCAGAACGTCCAATGCCCGCCGAACCAGTTATGCACGGCCGAATACCAGAGGAGTGTCGTCGGCAAAAAGACGAAGCCGATGATCGGCCAGAGAAGGTTGTCGAAGACGCCGCGAAACCAGTGGGTGAAGAACCAAAGGGATGCGACGACGAGTCGCGGTGCGGACAGGGCCAGCAGTGTCATGATGCACGGCATCGGTCAGGATTCCTCGCGCGCTCGGCGCTTCGAAGTGGTGGTGTCTGTGATCCCGATTCTTGGTTCTGGCGCGTTCAGGCCTGCTGGTGTCGCACGGTTTTTCAGAGGGACTCTTTCCGCATTGTTCGTGCGAGACGCTCCTGTCAGCCAGACAAGCCAGAGCAGAAGCGGTGGGACGGTTACGAGAAGCACCAGGCTAAGGAACGAGATCGAGCCCGTCCAGGCGGTCCGTCCCGAATCGATGATGTTGGCGGTAAGGATTCCATTGGTCATGCTGGCGTTGACGCTGCCATGTCCGTCGGTTTGTTGGGACATGCGCCAGCCCGCGGCAATCGCCGGCCAGAGAGTCACCAGAATGAGTCCAACCCAGTAGGCGCACCAGGCGAGAAGCAGGTGCCGGGGACGCCAGCGGCGGAACAGGCTCATTGCGGGGACCGAAAGTTCGTCATCTTGATGCGGAAGATACGACGCAGTCGTCGCGCATGTTGCGCGATTCGCTCGTTAGCGTGGCAGTGCCGGAGTCTCGTTGCGCTCGGACAGGAGCTTGGCGGAGAAACGCTGCGCCTCGGCGATTCGCTCGACTTCGACGGCGATGGCGTCGACGGACTGCTGGAGCTGGTCGAAACGCTGGTCGTAGACAGCCATACCGGGCAATTCGCGGGCTGGAGGTCTCTTGTTTAATGAGCGGACGAGCCAGACCGTGATCGCAGACAGCGATGCGACCAGACCTATCACGATAACTGCGACAACGGCGAAGTTGGCAACTTCAGGAGCCATGTCGGCCTCGAAGGGGAAAGTCGGCAGATTTCATAGCTTACCTACGTTCCATGACAGCCCAGGTTTCCGTGAATCGATTCAAGTTACCAACTCATGGTCAAGTCGCGTAGCTACGACGCAATTGTCGTTGGGCTGGGCGCGATGGGAAGCGCCACGCTTTTCCACCTGGCGAAGCGTGGATTGAGAGTTCTCGGACTGGAGCAGTTCTCTCCTGGGCACACGCTGGGATCGTCACACGGCGACAGCAGGATCATTCGGGAAACGTACTTCGAGCATCCGCTGTACGTGCCGCTGGTTCAACGGGCGCATCAGCTGTGGCGCGAGCTGGAGGAATTGAGCGGACAATCGTTGATGAAAATCACGGGTGGCCTCATGATCGGCCCACCTGACGGGATGGTGGTCGCGGGAACGCTGAGAAGCGCGCGCGAGCATCACCTGCCCCACGAGATACTCACAGCAGCGGAGGTTGAAAAAAGATTTCCCTTGTTTCGGCTGGAGCCGGGCATAGTTGCGGTGCTGGATCCGCGAGCGGGCTACCTCGACCCTGAGGCGTGCAATCGGGCGTACGTCGACGCAGCGCGAGCCGCGGGCGCGGAGACGCGCTTCGACGTGCCGGTGCTCGAGTGGGCAGCGGAGGGGGACGGTGTACGGGTGACCACCGGAAAAGGCGAGTACCTAGCGAATCTGCTGGTGCTCGCAGGAGGCGCGTGGAACGGCGAACTCGCGCGCGAGCTCGCTCTGCCGCTCGCGATCGAGCGCCAGGCCGTTGTCTGGTTCGAGCCGCACGAGCGCGGTGGGGAATACGAGTCGGAGCGGTTCCCTATCTACGCGTACGAATTCAAGGCCGGCACGATCTGTTATGGTTTTCCGCGATTGCCGCGCGGAGTCAAGGCGTCAGTGATGCACGATGGAGCGATCGTAGCGGACCCATCGAGCGTCCGTCGGACAGTAGTCGATGACGAAGTGATCTCGCTGCGCGCCGCGTTGCGTCCTGTTTTGCCGGCGCTGTCCGAGGCGCCAGTGTGCGAGACCGCGGTGTGTCTCTTCACCAATACGCCGGATCACGATTTCATCATCGACTTCCATCCGCGTCATCCCCAGGTGCTCATCTCGAGTCCGTGTTCGGGGCACGGATTCAAATTCGCGAGCGCGCTCGGCGAGCTACAGGCGGAGCTGGTGACAACCGGAAAGTCGCGATTCGATCTTAGTCCCTTCCGTCTCGACCGGTGGACCGACGCGGAAGATTGAGTCCAGGATTCATGAACAACCCAGCTCCGACCATCAGCGTGCCGCCCTAGAAGTCGAGACGCGAGATGTAGTCGTAATCGCGACGCGCGCTCTCGAGCGGCGTGCCCGGATACGTCTCCTGTTCGACGAAAAGAAACTTGTCGTCGATGTGGTCGATGCTCGCGAGCAGGCGCTTGAAATCGATGATTCCCTTTCCCAGCTCGGTGTCGGCCGCCGAGCGCATGCTCGGGACATCCTTGATGTGAAAGAGCCAGTAGCGATTTCCAAAGCGCTTCATGTAGTCGAGCGGATCCCGGCCGGCCATAGCGAGATTTCCCGTGTCGAGCTGGAGCCGCACGAGATTGGGGTCTGTCCGCTCGAGCAGTATATCGTAGAGAGCAACGCCCTCGATCACCTTGAAATCGCTTGCGTGGTTATGAAAGCCGATGTGGATTCCGCTTGGCTGAGCGCGACGTCCGGCGTCGTTCAGTCGATCGGACCAGCGACGGTAGTCGTCGAGCGTCGGATTCTCGCCGACCGGAAGGCTGGCGACGACGATGTAGCGGTGGCCGAGTGTCTTCGCGACGTCGAGCTGCCGGTCCAGATCGTCCAGCGCTCCGCCACCGACGTGTGTTGAAGGCGCGCTGAGTCCGTTCCCGTCCAGGACCGAGCGCAAACGCGACGGTTCCATCCCAAAGTTGTTCATCGAGCCGAGCATCTCGACGTCCTTGTAGCCGGCCTGCGCGATATTGAACAGCGTGCGCTCGAGGTCTTTTCGCGCGTCGTCCCGCAATGTGTAAAGCTGTATCCCGACGCGGCGGAGACGGCGTGGCGCGCCACTGGTGCGGCCTGCCATCGGTGCGCAAGCGAGATGCGGAGCGGCGGCTGCAATTCCAAGCGTCGAGAGAAAAGTGCGGCGATTCATGTCGGCCTCCTAAGCCAGCGCTAACGCGGTGGTGGTCATCGAGTGAGTGATCGCTCGCGCGGACATTTTGACCATTCCTATCGTTTGGGGACGGATGATAGGATATTCTCTGGCACGAACAAGTAGCAAGGCGAAGCTGGGAAGGGGGAGGGGGAGGGGGAGGGAGAGGGAGAGGGCAGGGGACGGGAGGCGAACCGGAAATGAAAACGAGGAGACGCCATGACGACGAGCAACTTTTCCCGACGTGAGTTTCTGGGCGTGACCGCGGCGGCCGCCGGCGGATCTATGGCAGCGAGGGAAGTCATCCTGACCCCTGAACCTGCACTGAACACGGCGCGTCAGGCTGCAGCCAGCGATCGAGTCCGCTTCGGCATGATCGGCGTGGGCATGCAGGGCTCCGGCTTGCTCGGCACATCGATCACGCTGCCCGGCGTGGAATGCGCCGCCGCCGCCGACCTCTACGATGGCCGGCATACTCTCGCTCGCGAAATCGTGCGTCCCGATCTTCCCGTCACGCGTCGCTACCGGGAGCTGCTGGACAACAAGGACATCGATTGCATCGTCGCCGCCGTCCCCGATCACTGGCACAGGCAGGTCGTCATCGACGCGGTGAGCGCGGGGAAGGACATCTACTGCGAGAAGCCGATGTCCCACACCGCGGCGGATGGCGTGGCTATGGTCGATGCCGCGAAGAAAACCAATCGCATCGTGCAGATCGGCTCGCAACGCGTGAGCTCGCAGGTCTGCGCCAAGGCGAAGGAGATCATCTCGCAGGGGATGCTCGGCGATTTGATGCTCGTCGAAGGCTGGATGGGACGCAACGATCCAACCGGCGCGTGGCAGTATCCGCCGCCGTTCGATCTCTCACCAAAGAATCTGGATTGGGATACGTGGCAGGGAGATGTCGTTCCGAAGCGGCCATTCGATCCGATCCTCTTCGCGCGCTGGCGTTGCTGGAAGGAGTACGGGACGGGCGTCGCGGGCGATCTGCTCGTCCATCTCGTCAGCGGCATGATGTTCATGCTTGGGATCAATGAGCCGCCCAAGCAGGCGTCCGCTGTTGGCGGGATCCGGCACTGGAAGGACGGTCGCAATATGCCGGACGTTCACGCGGTCCTTTACTACTACCGCGATCTTCCGGTCTACATGCGGCTGAATCTCGCGACCGACATGCCGGAGACATATCGCATTCAGGGATCGAAAGGACTTCTCGAGGTCACGGGCTCGACCGTGAGCTTCTCGCCCCAACTCGGAATCGACACCTATCCGAGCTATTACACCGGGAGTTTCCCCCGAGCGATGCGCGAAGAATATGAGAGACGGTGGCACCAGGAGAACGACGCGAAGCTTGCGAAACTCGCCGCTCAGGAATCGATCACCTACCGCATGCAGGATTACGACGACATCAGGCCGCACCTGACGACTTACTTCGACGCTGTGCGCTCACGAAAGCCGGTCGTCGAAGACGTCGTGTTCGGCCACAACGCGGCGCTCGCGTGTCACATGGCGAACGAGTCGTATTTTCGGAAGGGCGACGTGATCTGGGACGAAGCCTCGAAGACGATTAAGAGCTAGGCTGCGCGCGGGGACGACGAGCTGCGCCCCATGCGGTTAAGTAGATAGCCCAGGCCGAACATTACTGCTCCGACGACGAGCGATCCTGTCGCCAGCGTCATCATCGCTGGCAGCTCGCCGCGAGTCTCTCCGTTTCTCGCGAAGAGTGCGAGTACGAGTATCACAGCGCCGAAGGAAACAAAAATCCCGCCGACGCCCATAAGGCCTGCTGCTACGCTTGAACGCATTGCTTCCTCAGTTGGACCAGTCGAGTCATAGTAGTGAATGCTAACGAGACAGCGGTCTCGCGCGAAGTACGCGCGCGAGAAGCGCCTATCTCGCCGGAGTGAGGGTGATGTTCCGGTACTCGATCGGTCCGTGATCGCCCTGAAGCAGCAGCGGCCCCGGCGCACCCTCATTGCTGTCGATCGCTCCTCCGGTAATTCCCGGAATCTCCTGATTGCAAATTATGCGGCGACCGTTGGCGAAGACGGTAACCATCCGCCCAACGAGCGTGATGTCAAATGACTGCCACTCGCCTGGCGGTTTCGCTGCGATCTCGCTCGGAGCGATGAAGCCGTAAACTCCGCTGAAATGGTCGGGCGCCGGCTCACCGCCGAAATCGTCCTGGATCTGAACTTCGTGCCGGCCCCGCAGATACACGCCGCTGTTGCTTCCTTTCGGATAGCGGAACTCGACGTGGAGCTTGAAATCTCCGAATGTTCGGTCGGTCACGATGTTGACGCCAGACTTCGGGCTTTGCAGCACGCCGTCCTTCACGATCCATTGATTCGGGGTCCCGGTTGCATGCCAACCGGTCAGATCATTCGCGTGCAGAAGATTGATCGGTGCGCCCCACGAAGGAGCAGTCTTGCGATCCAGCCTCGGCGCGCGGACGCCCGTCCATTCGTATTTCTTTCCATCGGGAAACGTCATGCTTCCCGCGAGCCGCTTGCCTTGAAGACGCCCCTCGACGGCAAGATCGGCCGTTCCTTCTTCCCACTGCGGTGGAATTGAAAAGTGAAAGGAATCGCCAGTCGCCACGACGCGCGAAATGGGGCGAGCACTGCCGCTGATACCGACGAACCTGCCCACTACTGCATCGCGCCCCGATCGCTCGACCTCGAGCCACGACGGGCGCGGCCCCCCGGGCGTGGTGATTGTAATGTCCCAGCGTCCAACGATGCTCTCGGGTGCTTGTGGCGGTTGGGTTATAGAGATTGCTGGACTGTTTGACTCCGTGCCTGTGATTATGAGCGCCAGCAGGAGTTTCGTGAGCGGTGGCATTGTGGTTCCTCTCTCAGGCGTGTCCGGCCCATGATGGCTTGCCGTCGTACGGTATGCACGGATCGTAGCGGCCCGGCGACTCGACGTAGCGCTGAGCCTGGGTCATACCGATTTCCGACGTGAAATAGCCGAGGAGCGCCAGTTCTTTCATCATCCGGAAGTAACGGTTGGGCGGATCGTCCACGATCTGCGTGGCTTTAGTAGACTGGGGAGTCTGCGGCGCCTGCTGTTTCTCCGCCAGAAACTCCTCCGACTTTCTCTTCGCCTCGGCCTTCCGCCTTTCCGAGTAGTCGAAATGTTCCTTGTCGAGGCTCTGCAGCAGGGCCAGTCGCTGCTCCGGAGTCGCCTGCATGAACGACTTGCCGCCGTTCTTGTCCTTGCTGGCCTGGTCGAGCTTCCGCATTCCGTCGCGGAAGATTTTCTCGTCCTCGAGGCTGTATGTGTCGCGCACCATCAGCGCCATGAAAGCGCCGGTTTTCGCCGCCTTCGCTCCCGGAGTGCTTGTCGCCGGAAGAATCGTGTCCGCTATCTCGTCGAGATAGGCGACGTCGTCATTCGTAAAAGCTTCCCCGCTTGTGGCTGCTTTGTCGGTGCGACAACCAGTGATCCATGCGCTGCCTCCGATCAACGCCGCTCCGCCCAGCAGCGCACTCACGCGAAGCACCGCCTGGCGCCGGGAGATCATCTCGGGCGTGTCGAGAACTGCTATATCGTTATCTGTCATTGATAGCTCCGATCAGATGTTGCGGCGAGTGAGCTCGCTCACCGCGAAGTCCGCGGCGCGCGCGGTGAGCGCCATGTAGGTGAGCGACGGATTTACACAAGCGGCCGACGTCATGCACGATCCGTCTGTGACGAACACGTTTGGCGCATCCCAGACCTGGTTGTGCGAGTTGAGAACCGAAGTCTTGGGATCCCGCCCCATGCGGGCGGTACCCATCTCGTGGATTCCCATTCCCGGGAAGTATCCGGCGTCGTAGACCTGGACATCCTTCACGCCGCACGCGTTCAACAGCTCGGCCATGTCAACCTGCATGTCGCGCCGCATGGCATGCTCGTTTGCTTTGATCTCGCAGTCGATCTTGAGGACCGGCATCCCCCATTTGTCCTTCTTCGTCTGGTCAATCGAGATCGTGTTGGAGTGGTCCGGCAGCATCTCGCCGAACGCCGTCGCGCCAATATTCCACCCGCCCGGCATCGCCATCCTGTCCTTGAACTGTCCGCCGACCCCGAGCTCGGCGACGGCGCGTCCCCAATCATCACGACCAGCGCCTCCCTGGTATCCAAAGCCGCGCAGATACGGGCGCTTGTCCCCGAAGAGATTTCGGTAGCGGGGAATGTAGAAACCGTTGGGGCGACGGCCGAAGTAATACTTGTCGTCCAGGCCTTCCAGATTTCCCTGTGCGCCGGCGCGGAAGTGATGGTCCATCAGATTGTGACCGAGCTCGCCGGAGCTGCTGCCAAGTCCATCGGGCCAGACATCTGTCGCGGAGCGCATCAGGAGCCACGTTGAGTTGAGCGTCGACGCACAAAGGAAGACGACCTTCGCTTTGTAATCGGTCATCTGATTGCTGAGGGCGTCCATAGCACGCACGCCGGTCGCGCGCTTCGTGTCCTTATCGTATAGGACTTCGCTGACGATCTGCCACGGCTTCAAGGTCATCTTCCCGGTCTTCGCCGCGTGCGGCAGCGTCGAGGACTGAGAGCTGAAGTACGCGCCGTATGGGCAGCCGAGCCAGCAGGCGTTCCGGTACTGGCACTGCGCCCGGCCGTCGTGCGCCTGAGTGAGATTCGCGGAACGGCCCGGAATTATGCGCCGGTGAGGCCCGAATATCTTGTTGGCTTTATCCGCGACGAGCCTCTCCCCGCAGTTCAGCTGCATCGGAGGTAGAAATTTCCCGTCAGGGAGCTGCGGCATTCCCTCGATCGAGCCATTGATGCCCGCGTGTTTTTCGACGTAGTCATACCAGGGTGAGATTTCGGCGTAGCGGATCGGCCAGTCGATTGCGACGCCTTCTTTCGCGTTGGCCTCGAAATCGAAATCGCTGTGGCGATAACTCTGCCGGCCCCACATTAGCGAGCGTCCGCCGACGTGGTAACCGCGGAACCAGTCGAAACGCTTTACCTCTGTGTAGGGCGAATCCTTGTCGGATGCCCAGTAGTCGAGATTGGTTTCGTTGAGAGGGTAGTCCCGTTTGAGGACGGGATAGAGCTCCTCCATCGCGCGCGTTCGACCACCCCGGTGGGGATACTCCCACGGCGCCTTTGTCGCGTTGACGTAGTCCTTGATGTGCTCGATGTTCTTGCCTCGCTCGAGCACCAGAACGCTAAGCCCTTTTTCGGTGAGCTCCTTGGCGGCCCACCCACCGGATATTCCGGAACCGACGACGATCGCATCGTAGCTAGTGTTGTTCTGCACTGCATCCTCGCTGAGGGTTGAGGACTTCACTTTGATCTTCCGGCCCGCCGATAAGCTCCGCGAGCCGAGCGAATATGTCACACGTTCCTTGCGCCTGCCATAAGGGTGGGTCGACCGGCTGAGTCCAAGGGGAGGCATCGATCAACTGCATCATGTCTCCACTCCGTGTGCGCGCAACCATTGGGCAATCCCGGGCCGCTGGCAGTAGTCTGCCCAGCCAAGAGGAGTGCCATCGTAGACGGTATCTCTGACGTCGGTGCGCGCACCGCGTTCCACCAGCAGTCGCACCACATCGGCCTGATTCGATGCAATCGCCTGGTGCAGCGGCGTCGAATGCGAATGCCAGCCATCGGGATTGTACCGGTTCGGATCTTCGCCCGCATCGAGCAGCAAGCTTACGATTTCGGTATGACCATGCTGTGCGGCGAGGGCGA
>JBBQAV010000010.1:0-44891 GCA_038316775.1 Gemmatimonadales bacterium
CAAGGGCGTAGGAACGGCTCGTGCGGTTAGCATCCACGCCGCCCTCGAGCTGGGAAGACGCATGGCGGCGGAAGAACGGCAGGAAGGGGTGCCCGTGCGGTGGCCGCGCGATGTCTTCGAGATCTTCGCGCAGCGCCTGGAGGATCTTCCGGTCGAGGAGTTTCACGTCGCGGTCCTCGATTCGCAGCACCGGCTGGAGCGCGACATCACGGTAACGCGGGGGCTCCTCAATTCGTCGCTCGTACATCCCCGCGAGGTGTTCAGGGAAGCAATCGCGGAGAGAGCGGCGGCAATAATTCTCGTACACAATCATCCGAGCGGGGATCCGACACCATCGCCCGATGACAGGGTAGTAACAGAACAGTTGGTACAGGCCGGCAAAATACTCGACATACCAGTGCAGGACCACGTTATTATCGGAAGGGGACGCTACATAAGCTTCGCGGAGGCGGGACTGCTGTGACGGCAGGCGTGGTCAAGGAGAAGGACTCACTACCATCCTGGCTGAAAGAGGATCTCCCGGAGCGGCTCGACCGGGAATTGCTTGCGCGCGCCTATTACTTCAGCGAGCGGGCTCACGTCGGCCAGAAGCGCCTGTCTGGAGAAAAGTTCGTCTCCCACTGCGTCGAGGTCGCGAAGATCCTCGTGGACCTCCAGCTCGATTCGACGACCGTCGCCAGCGGCCTCATCCACGATGTCGTCGAAGACACGGCCGTCACGATCGAAGACATCGAGGCCGAGTTTGGAAAGGAGATCGCCGAGATCGTCGATGGATTGACGAAGATCGGGCATCTGCCGATCAATTCGTCGCAGGACAGGCAGGTCGAGAACTACCGCAAGCTGCTGCTCTCGATCGCGAAGGACGCCCGCGTAATCCTCATCAAGCTCGCGGACCGACTGCACAACATGCGGACGCTCGAGTTTCTTCCGGCGGACAGGCAGAAGCGCATCGCCCTGGAGACCCGCGATCTGTACGCCCCGCTCGCGCACCGGTTCGGTATGGCGCGCGTCCGGTGGGAGCTGGAAGACCTGGCGTTCAAGCACCTCGAGCCGTCCGAGTACAAGACCCTCGCAAAGAAGGTGGCCACCCGCCGGGCCGAGCGCGAAAGCTCGATCGCTCAGCTGAAGGACCCGCTGGACAGTCACCTCAGGAAGGCCGGAATCGCCAACGTCGACGTCACCGGCAGGCCAAAGCATCTCTGGTCGATCCAAAAGAAGATGAAGAAGTGGGACAAGCCGTACGAGGAGATCTACGACCTGCTCGCCATCCGCGTCCTCGTCGACTCCGTCCCCGACTGCTACCACGCGCTCGGCGTCATCCACGACCAGTTCACGCCGCTACAGGAGCGGATCAAGGACTACATCGCCCAGCCGAAATCGAACGGCTACCAGTCGCTCCACACGACCGTGTTCGGACCGGGCAGGCAGCTATTCGAGATCCAGATTCGCACCCGCGCGATGCACCGGACAGCAGAGTACGGAATCGCTGCGCATTGGCGCTTCAAGGAAGATTCGCGTAGCGCCGACGAGCTCGACCGCGCGCTCCAGTGGTTCCGGCAGGTGCTCGAGCTCCAGCTCGATGCGAAGACACCCGATGAATTCCTGGAATTCCTCAAGCTCGATCTCTACCAGGACGAGATCTTCGTCTTCACGCCCACAGGCGACGTGATTCAGCTGCCCAAGGGCGCCACGCCGATCGACTTCGCGTTCGCGGTCCATACGGAGGTCGGGCTGCATTGCCAGGGAGCGCGCATCAACGGCCGCATTGCGAGCCTCGCGCGGGAGCTCAAGAACTCGGAGACGGTCGAGATCATCACGTCGCCGTCGGCGAAACCGAGTAGGGACTGGCTGGCTCACGTCAGGACCGGAAGGGCACGCCACAAGATCCGCCAGCGCCTCCGCATCGACGAGCACACGACGTCGATCAAGCTCGGTCGCGAGATACTGGAGCGCGAGATCAAGCGCCGCCGGCTGACCAAGCTGGAAGACCCCGACCTGCTGAAAGTCGCCAAGGCGCTGCACCTCACCGATCTGAACCATCTCATCGCTTCGATCGGTCAGGGCGACGTGAACGTCTCGCAGGTGCTAAAAGAGCTCTACCCGGAAGTCGAGGGCACGCCGGACGCTCCCAAGCCGGGACCGTTGGACTGGCTGGTAGACCGGGTCCGCGGGACGCCCAAGGGCGTAAGAATCCAGGGCGTGGACGGCATGATGGTCCGCTATGCCCAATGCTGCCAGCCTGTACCCGGAGACGCGGTTGTGGGGTATGTGACGAGGGGGCGCGGGGTCAGCATTCACCGCTCGGACTGCCCCAACCTTCTCATGCTCGTTCAGGAGCCAGAACGCCGGCTCGAGATAGATTGGAAGGAGCTGGAAGGTGAGAAATTCATGGTGCGTCTGGCGCTCGAAGCGACGGACCGCCGCGGACTCTACGCTGACCTCGCAACGGCCGTTTCGGCGACGGGCACCGACATCAGAAGCTTCGAGCTGCATAGCGCCGATGGCCACGTGATCGGCGAGCTCGCGGTCGAAGTCGGAAACCTCGCGCATCTTCAAAAAATTCTGAAAGCCGCGAGACGCGTGAAGGGCGTGACGGAAGTCGCTCGGCGCGAGCGGCTTTCAAGTGACCTAAAGAATGACCAAAGCGGCATTTGATCTAAGGGCTCCATTCGAGCCCGCGGGCGACCAACCAAGAGCAATTGCGGAGCTGACGAAAGGACTGGAGCGGGGCGACCGCTTCCAGACCTTGCTTGGCGTAACCGGATCCGGAAAGACGATGACGGTTGCCAACGTCATCAGGAATTACGGCCGGCCGACACTCGTGCTCTCCCACAACAAGACGTTGGCGGCCCAGCTCTACGGAGAGCTGAAAAGCTTCTTCCCGCACAACGCAGTCGAGTACTTCATCTCGTACTACGACTACTATCAGCCGGAAGCCTACGTCCCGACGACCGATACGTACATCGAGAAGGACGCGTCGATCAACGAGGACATCGACCGGCTGCGCCTGCGCGCCACGTCGAGCCTGATGGAGCGCAACGATGTCGTAATCGTCGCCACCGTCTCCGCGATCTACGGACTTGGAGATCCGCGCAGCTATCGGGAGCAGATGGTCACCCTCACGAAAGGGCAGAGGATTCCGCGCGACGACATCCTCCGCTCACTCGTGAAGATCCAGTACTCCCGCAACGACATGGGTCTCGAGCGCGGAACCTTCCGCGTGCGCGGCGACACCGTCGAGATTCTCCCCGCCTACGAGGAGCAGGGAGTTCGCGTCGAGATGTGGGGCGACGAAATCGAGAAGATCAGCAAGATCGACCCTCTGACTGGTGACACGATCGCCGATCTCGAGAAGGCGGCTGTCTATCCGGCCAAGCACTTCGTCACCTCGCGGCCGACAATCGAGCGCGCCGTGGCTCTCATTCGCGACGAGCTGGCGCAGCGGCTCACCGATTTGCGGTCGTCCGGCAAGCTGCTCGAAGCACAGCGTCTCGAATCGCGTACGAACTTCGACATCGAGATGATGCTGGAAATCGGGACCTGCGCGGGGATCGAGAATTACTCGAGGCATCTGTCGGGACGCTTACAGGGCGAGAGGCCGGCGTGCCTGTTCGATTATTTCCCCGAAGACTTTCTCGTCGTCGTGGACGAGTCGCACGTGACACTTCCCCAGATCGGTGGGATGTTCAACGGCGACCGGGCGCGGAAACTAACGCTGGTTGACTATGGCTTCCGCCTGCCGAGCGCGCTCGACAACCGGCCACTCATGTTCGACGAATTTCTTTCGCTCACTCCGCGCGCGCTCAACATCACCGCCACTCCCGGTGACATCGAGCTGCGTCTCTCGGAAGGCGTGGTCGTTGAACAGATCATCCGGCCGACTGGTCTGGTGGATCCGGAAATCGAAGTGCGTCCGGTTCGCGGCCAGGTCGACGATCTGCTCAACGAGATCCGCCTCCGCGAGCGGCGCGGCGAGCGAGTGCTCGTCACGACGCTCACTAAGCGGATGGCGGAGGATCTTGCCGACTATCTGCAGCAGATGGGCGTGCGCGTCCGGTACATGCACGCCGACATCGACGCGATCGAGCGCATGGAGATCGTTCGCGGACTCAGGCTCGGCGAATTCGACGTGCTGATTGGAATCAACCTGCTGCGGGAGGGTCTCGATCTTCCCGAGGTCTCGCTCGTGGCGATCCTCGATGCGGACCAGGAAGGATTCCTTCGCAGCGACCGCTCGCTGATTCAAACCGTCGGCCGAGCAGCCAGACATCTCAGCGGTCGAGCGATCTTCTACGCAGACAGGATGACGGGCTCGATGCAGCGCTGCATCGACGAGACGAGTCGGCGCCGAGTGATCCAGACGGCGTACAACGTCGAGCATGGCATCACGCCGATAAGCGTCAAGAAGAGTGTCGATCAGGTGCGGTTCACCACGCGTGTGGCCGACTCGCGTACCGAGCGCGAAGAGCGTGCGAAGGAAAAGGGTCGCCGTGTTGCGGAATCGGGCGCGCATTACGGTGCGGAGAATCTTCCGGCGCTCATCGCCGAGCTCGAGGCGCAGATGCGCGAAGCGGCGACGAATCTCGATTTCGAGACCGCCGCCCGCCTTCGCGACGAGTTGTTCGAGGTCAAAGCAAAGGCTGGACGTCACGACAGCAGCCGCGGATCGCTGGCGGGCCTTCACGGCCGCTAGGATGCCCGCTCACCGTCATGTCGTTCCTCCGCGCGCGGACAAAGGCCATCTCAAGCTCACCGAGAGCGAGCTGCGCGATTGGGGAAAGGAGCTTGGCCGCTCGATCACGCCGCCGCTCATCGTAACGCTCACCGGCGAACTCGGCGCCGGGAAGACCACTCTCGCACAGGCGATATGCCTCGGTTACGGTGTGTCCGAGGAGATTACGAGTCCCACCTACGCGCTCGTTCACGAGTACCAGAGTCCCAGGTCAGCGGTGATTCACGTCGACCTGTATCGTCTCGAATCTCCCGAGCAGCTTACCAACATCGGGTGGGATGAGATCGTCGTCTCGCGCGCCCTGATCCTGGTGGAATGGCCGGAGCGCGCGGGAGACCGGCTGCCCGACAACCATCTCCCCATCGATCTCGATTACGTTCCCGGCGACCTCACTCGCCGCATTCTACTCGCGGGATAGATGGAGCGCTCATACACGATCGTTCTCGAGGGGGCGACCTATGAGGGCAGCGTCGCGGTCCTGCGCGAAGTGGAAGGGAGGGCCGAGGTAGTGGCCGAACGCACGCTAGTGTCCGACGATGCCGGAGTCCCGCGTGCGGGAAGGCGGGACAGATTGATGCCGGCGGTAGCCGAATGTCTGGAGGAGGCGAGCGTCGAGCGGACGGGGATCGCGCGAATCGTGTGTGGGTCGGGGCCGGGAAGCTTTACGAGTCTGCGTGTCGCGGGCTCGGTCGCAAAGGGGTTGGCGGCTGGCTATGGTGTGGACCTCTACGCCGTCTCGTCCCTGCTGCTGACCGTCGTCGCTGCGAGACCACCCCTCCCCCAAGGGGGAGAATATCTCTCGGTCCTCGATGCAATGCGGGGCGAATTCTATGCGGCCCGAATCACACTGCGGCCTGGCGGCGTCGCGGTCCAGGCAGAACCGCCGACCCTGATTTTGGCCGCGCAGCTACTTGATCGCGCACCGCGAGCGCCGGCGTTCAAGATCATTGGACCTGGTCAGGAGATCGACGCCCACCCCCATGCGCGTGGTGGTGCTTCGATCCTCCGGCAGATCATCGAGGCCGGCCCCGTCGATCTGGCCTCGTGGGAGCCGGACTATGGCCGTCTTGCCGAGGCGCAAGTGCGTTGGGAAGCCACACATGGGCGTCCGCTCACTACGTGACAGCCCTCCTGCGGCCGGCCCTCGAAACGGATCTGAACGAGGTCGTGCTGATCGAGCGGGCGTGCTTTGCCGATCCGTGGACGGAGGAATCTTTTCGGCGTCTCCTCGCTGGCCAGTCAGCTATCTTTCAGGTGCTGGTTGTTCCGCCGGACGATTCGATCGCCGGGTACGTGATCGCCTACGCCGTCGAGGAAGACGCCGAGCTTCTGAACGTTGCGGTAGAGCCGAATCACCGCGGCAGGGGGTTGGCGGGTCAGATGGTCGACGCGCTGCTGATCGAACTGGGGCGGCGCGGAGTCCGGACGGCTTTTCTCGAGGTGCGTGAATCGAATCGCGCGGCGCGAGCGCTTTATGGCTCCAGGGGGTTTACGGAGATCGGCCGGCGAACGAACTATTATCGCCGTCCGGTCGAGGATGCGCTCGTGATGCGGAGAACACTGGAAGTTGCCGAGGGCGATGAGGAAAGATCGGTGGGCAGTTTTGCTGACCGTTGAAATCGTTGGTTTGCCCGGGGTCTGAGCCCCACCTATACTATTCTGGGCGGGAAATGAACTCTCGTCAGGAGGCACAGTGAGCAGAAGTCTGAACAAAGTGATGCTGATCGGAAACCTGGGCAGCGATCCCGAGGTCCGCTCGACCACGGGTGGCAACAGGGTCGCGACTTTCTCGCTCGCGACGAGCCGGTCGTGGAACTCGCCAAGTGGTGAGAAGCAGGAGAAGACGGAGTGGCACCGCTGCGTGGTGTGGAACACCAAGGGGACGGGCCTCGCCGATGTCGTCGAGAAGTATTGCAAGAAGGGCGACCGGATCTACGTCGAGGGCCGCATCGACTACAAGCAGTGGCAGGACAAGGAGAACCAGACGCGTTACTCGACCGAGATCAACGTGCGCGAGCTCATGATGCTCGGCGGCGGCAAGGGTGGGAGCGGGTCGGGTGATTTCGATGGCGAGAGCAGTGGAAGGAGCCGAGCTCCGGCGGCTGCGGGCGCGAAGGCAGGGGCGGCTTCGAGCGCGGGCGGGGCGGATTTCGAGGATTTCCCGGGTGCGCTCGAAGAGACGGACGACGATCTCCCCTTCTGACGGCTCTGGGTTTGAGATTGTAGTGGGCGGCCCCGTTTTACGGGGCCGCTTTGGCTATCTGGAGGACGAAAGCGGGGAGCTGTAAGCTTTGTCAGCTGGAAGCTTGGGAGCTCACATATTGGCGGGAGGGCGCGCGAGTGTCGTGCATCGCCCGTTTGGTGAGAGTCTTTCCGAAACTGCTAAGCGGAATCGTGCGTGAATCCGGCGCAAAGCTCCAAGCGCCCTACTGTCAAAGCTTATGGCTCTCCACGTCTGTTTTGTGGGTGCGCCCGCCGCGCAGAGATCCGTCCTTCACCGCCGGCCGGGGAGGTACGCCGCCTGCGGCTGCGCGTGACGTTAGGGCCGCCCGTCCGTCAAATGGTTGACCCGCGCAAGCGGCGTCTTATCCATCCGTCAAAGTCCCGGGAGCACGAGTGATCGGTTTTTACCTGAAGGCATCGTCAAGAGCTGCAACGAGATCGGGGCTTCGCGCCTCCACCCTCGGAGCCGCGCTGATTTTCTCCGCGATTGGCGCTGCCAGCGCATTGGCGCAGGTGCCCGCTACTCCCGACACTGTTCGACCTGCTCCGCCAGCGCCGACTCGGACCGACACGACGAACAATCTCGTGATGACGTCCGATACCACCCGGGAAGTGAAGCACACGGTGAAGAAGGGCGACACCCTCTGGGATCTGGCTCAGCACTACCTCAAGAACCCGTTCCGGTGGCCGGAGATCTTCCGTCGCAACACCGACATAGTGAAGGATCCGCACTGGATCTACCCCGGCGAAGTCATCCGCATCTGGGGAACCGAGGTCAAACCCGATGCTCTCTCGCGCGCTGACAGCGCCGGCGAAGTAGTCTCTCACGTCGTTACTCGTCCTACCGAGTTCGGTCAGCAAACGCAGCAGCCAAGCGACGGCGGACGCACTGATCTGACCGTTTTCGCATCCCCCATCAGCCGTGCCGCTGCCGCTGCCAGGATCGATGTAATCGGCCGGTCGCGTGGCGGCGGCGTTCGCAGAGGCGAAGTGGAGACCGCTCCTTACGCGGACCGCTCAGGCGGACCGAAGGGTGCGGGCAGGCTCGTCGCCAGCGTGGATCGTCCCGGAATCAAGACCAACGTTATCCAGATCAAATATCAGATCAACGACGAACTGTTCATCAATCTCCCGAATGGGCTTGTTCCGCGCCTCGGCGACAACTACATGTCGTATGTCATGGGGCCGGTGCTTGGCGGAGATTTCGGACAGGTCATGATCCCGACGGGCATCCTTCGCATCGAGAGCCTTCCCGCGGGGCAGCGCGCGATCGCGCGAATTATCAGACAGTTCGGGGAGATCGAGCTCGAGCAACGACTGATTGCCGCGCCTGATATCATTCCGCCCGTGGGCACGGTTTCGCCCGTTGCCGGCGGTACGAGGGGCAAGGTCATCTACGTTCACGAAGAGCCGGTGCTGCCTTCGATCGGACACTACGTTCTGATCTCGCCGAACAGCAAGAGCGACATCCAGATAGGTGATGAGGTGGCGTTCATTGACAACACGACCGGCAGGGAAGATCAGAACGCGGCGCCGCCTGTGATCGCCGCCACCGGTCAGGTTGTGCGCGTAACACCGTACGCATCGACGGTAATCATCATCAGACAGAGCCAGCCGACGATTCGCGACGGAATGCAGGTGCGCATAACCGGCAAGAAAGTCGAAAGCGGGATGTAATGAAGAGCCGGTGCGAAACGCACCGGCGCGGCACGCTAAAAGGACGGCAGGGAATTAAATTAGGGCCATCAGATGATAGCGATCGCCCACTTCATTGCCGTCACGTTTTACCTCGGCGCCGCGGCCACAGCCGCGCTGCCTTTTGCGCGTCGGGTCAAGGCACCCGTGGGTGCTGTCGTCATCGCACTGCTCCTGGGTATCGGAGCCCACGCCAGCGCTCTCGCGGGACTCACACGACAGGCCGGAGCGGCGTCCCTTACCGGGCTCGGGCCAGGGCTGTCGTTCGCGGGTCTGGTCCTCGCCATCGCCCTCGTCGTAGTCGAATGTCTGGCGCGGGAAGTGAGCCTTACCCTTGTCGCAGCGCCTGTCGCGGCGTTCGTCACGATGGCCGGCAACCTCGCGGGTCTGCATCCATTTCTCGAGCCGCAGGGCGTCCGCGCGGTGTGGCTCACGATGCACATCGTACTGAGCTTCATTGGGATCGCGGCTTACGCTACGGCTGCCGCTGCCGGAACCATGTACCTGGTAGCCAGACGGGAGCTCAAGTCAGCCCGTTTCGGTGCGATCTTCAGATCCTTCCCGCCGCTCGCCACGCTGGATCGCGTCAATCATCTCGCCTCCCTCGCCGGATTCCTCGGCCTCACGCTCGGCCTCGCCCTCGCCGCGGGATACTCGTTCGAGTACAAGACGTGGGTGGTTCCGCAGATCATCTGGGGTTTGGGCGCGTGGATCGGCGTGAGCGCGCTGGCCCTCGGACGAGTTCTGGGGGGATGGCAGGCGCGTCGCGCCGCGTTGATGTCGGCGCTGACGTTCGCGAGCGTCATCGCGCTCTACGTCGTTTTCCGGCTGGCTTCGTTCAACCGGGGGCAGTTCCTGTGAGCGATTTCCCAATCGCGCTTCACGGTGAGCGGATGATCGCGGTCGTCGTTGGCGGCGGCTCGGTCGGGACGCGCAAAGCGCTGGCACTGGTGAGCGCCGGTGCTCAGGTGCGCGTCGTTTCTCCCGTCGTGACGCCGGAGTTGGACGAGGCTGAGCGCTTGCGCCAGCTCACTATCGTCCGGACGTCGTACAGCAGCGACCAGCTGCATCCCGCGACGCTCGTGATCGCGGCGACGGATTCGCGCGAAGTCAACGCGCAGATCGCGGTCGATGCCAACTCCCGCGGCAAGCTGGTGAACATCACCGACTATCCCGACGAAGGAAACTTCCACACGATGGCGCTCCACCGGTCGGGAGACGTGACGATTGCCGTGTCGTCCGGCGGGGTTCCCGGGGCCGCGGCGAGAATCCGCGACGCGATCGCCGAGCGCTTTGACGGACGATACGAGCGCGCGGTGTCGGCGTTGCGGGGGCTTCGGTCGCGGCTCATCGCCAATGGCGATGACAAGTGGCGCGCCGCGGCTCCGCAGCTGATCGGTGACGATTTCTGCAGCTCCGTCGAGGATGGAACGCTCGCCGACAAGGTGGACTCCTGGCGTTGATCGTCGTCGGCATAAGTCACTCGACCGCGCCGATCGAGGTGCGCGAAAAGGTTGCCTTTGGTCCGCGAGAGGCGCTCAACGAAGTATCGCGTCTGAAAGAGCAACAGCTCATTCGCGAGGGCGTGATCCTGTCGACATGCAACCGCACCGAGATCTACGCGGTCGAAGAGAACAGCGATACGGTTCCGCGGATCACTGCGCTTCTTTCCGAGCGGCTCGGAGCGGATGCCTCACGCTACACGTACGTCCGGCGCGATCGCGACTCGACCTCTCATCTGTTCGGCGTCGCCGCCGGCCTCGATTCGATGATCCTCGGCGAAGCGCAGATACAGGGACAGGTGAAAGCGGCATGGGAAGAATGCCGCTTCGTTTCGGGTCCGATTCTCAACCGAATGTTCCAGAGCGCGCTGCTCGCTGCTTCGCGCGCCAGAGAAGAGACCGGCATCGGGCGAGGCGCGGCGTCGGTGAGCTCCGCGGCGGTACAGCTCGCGAAGAAGATATTCGGCGGGCTGACGGGCCGGCGGGCGATGATACTTGGCGCCGGAGACGTTGCGGGGCTGGCGCTCGAATGCCTGCTCGGTGAAGGTGTGCGCGTCGCGATCGTCGCCAACCGCACGCATGAGCGAGCGAAGGCTCTGGCTGCGCGTCACGGCGCGACGGCAATGCATTATGATCAGTGCTGGGGATCGTTGCGCGACGTCGACGTGCTAATCTGCTCGACTGCTTCGCCGGTGCCGGTAGTTACTCTGGCGCGAATTCGTGAATCGGTCGAGGCGCGGGGCGACCGGCCGCTATGCATTCTCGACATTGCGTTGCCGCGCGATGTGGAGGTGTCCGTGAGAGATCTCGACAACGTGTTTCTTTACGATCTCGATGACTTGCGAGCCGCTGCCGCGGCGAACCTCGAGCAGCGCGAGGAAGACGTACCTGCCGCTCGCGAAATAATCGCGGAAGAGGTTCAGAAATACTGGGATTGGGTTGCTGGCCTCGCGGCGGTTCCCGTCGTCAGGGAGTTCCGGGAGGAGATGGACAGACTGCGGAGCACGGAGCTGGCGACAGCGCTGCGCCGTCTCGGACCGCTTTCGCCGGGACAGGCGGAAGCAATCGAACACTTCTCAAAGTCACTGATGAACAAATTCCTGCACGAGCCGAGCGTCCGTCTCAAGGCTGCTGCCGCGAATGGGCGCGGACTCGGGGTGGTTGACGCTGCGCGGTACCTTTTCGCTTTGGAGCACAAGCCGGCTGACGAAGCCAACAAAGGAGATCAATCCGACAATGCCTAAAGCCCTCGTGACTGGAGGAGCAGGTTTTATCGGCTCTCACGTCGCCGATCTACTCATCGAGAAAGGCTACGAGGTCGAGGTCGTCGACGATCTCTCGAGCGGCAAGCGGGAGAACATTCCGAAAAAGGCGCGGTTCCACGAGATCGGCGTCAACTCGAAGGAATTCGCCAAGCTCGTGGGCGAGGGAAAATTCGACGTCATCGCGCATCTCGCGGGGCAGATCGACGTGCGAAAGAGCGTCGCCGACCCAGTTGTCGACGCAACCATCAACATCCTGGGCACGCTCAACCTGATGGAGGCGCTCAGGGCATCCAAGGGGAAGGCGCGAGTCGTGTTTACTTCGACCGGCGGCGTTTTGTACGGCGACTTCAATACGCCACCGAACGCCGAGACCTATCCAAAGGATCCGGAGTCGCCATATGCGATCGCGAAGCTGAGCATAGAGCTTTACCTCGCCTACTATGGCAGAGTGCACGGCCAGGATTCCATTTCTGTCCGATTCGGAAACGTGTACGGTCCCCGACAAGATCCGCACGGCGAGGCGGGAGTGGTTGCGATCTTCTGCGGGCGGATTCTCAACAACCGCCCGCTGACTGTTTTTGGAGATGGCCTTCAGACGCGAGACTACGTCTACGTCGGTGACGTCGCGCGTGCGGTCTGGCTCGCGGCGACCAAACCGCTGCCCGAGAAGGGAAGGCTCGATGCACGGGCGTTCAACATTGGAACGGGTGTCGGCACCAGCGTAGTGGACATAGTGAAAAAGCTGAAGGCAGCCGCGAAAAGCGATGTGCCGGTCGAGTTTGCCCCACACCGTCCGGGAGAGCAGCAGGAATCCTTTGTGAATCCCGACAAAGCCAAAGCGGGACTCGGTTGGGTGCCCGAAATCTCGCTCGCTGACGGTCTCGCAAAAACGTACGCGTGGTTCGCGGTGCGCATGAGCGGGGCCGCGGTTTGACACAGCTGCTTCTGCTCCAGGCCAGTCAGGCCGTACCGAGCTCGCCGATGGAGCTGGTCACGAGCTCCACTGGCGCGACGAAGATCGTGCTCGTGATTCTCGTGATCCTGTCGTTGATCAGCTGGGGAATCATCTTCGCCAAATGGTATGAGCTGCGGCGCGCCGCGAAGATAACGCATTCCTTCGCGCACGAGTTCGCGGGGGCACGCAGCGTCGAAGCGGCCGCGCGCATAGCTCGTGAAAGAACTGGACCGCCGGCGATTGTCATGGAGCGTGCGATGCGCTTCATGGAAGAAACGACTCCCGCGCTTGCGGGAACCACTGAGAGGACGGCGCGGTTCAGCAGCGCCCAGGTGGAGGCGCTACAGCTCGTGCTCGACGCCGAAACCACGTCGGAGCGCGACAGGCTCGGCAAGTGGGTGGCCGCGCTCGCGACCATCGGCTCCGTCAGCCCGCTCATCGGACTGCTCGGCACAGTGCTCGGCGTCATCGACGCGTTCATCGGCATCGCGTCAAAGGGATCAGGAAACATTGGCGCGGTCGCTCCCGGAGTGGCCGAAGCGCTGATCGCTACCGCCGCGGCACTCAGCGTGGCGATTCCCGCTGTGTTCGCGTACAACATCTTCGCGGCGCGTCTCAACAAGATCGAGGGGCAGCTGGAGAGCTTCAGCTCCGAGCTGATCGCGCTGATGGTCAGAGAGGGAAGGATCTAGTGGCGCGCCGGGGACGTGGACGTGGAAGGCTCGTCCTCAATGCCGAGATCAACGTCGTGAGCCTGATCGACGTGATGATGCTGTTGATGATCATCTTCATGATCACCGCGCCGATGATGCAGGGCGGAGTGGACATCTCACTCCCCAAGGCGCAGGCACGCCCACTCGAATCCAAGAGCGGACTCACGGTGACGATCGACCGGACGGGCGCGATCTTCGTCGATGAGGCGCGCCTGACGGAGAGCCAGTTCTCATCGAGCTTCAAGGCCCTGGCTCAGCGACGAGGAAGCGGTGGCGTTTACCTGCGAGCCGACGATCGCGTGCCCTACGGCTCTGTCGTGAAAGTCCTCGCGATTATGCGAGCTAGCGGGATCGGGGACATCGGACTGGTGGCAGAGCCTCCAGAGGCGAAATGATAGCTCGCCGGGAGAGTGGATCGCGACTGGTTACGCCGTTCACACTCTCGGCGATACTCCACGCCGCGATTGCGACGCTGTTGTTCAACACGCTGAAAGAGCGCAAGACGGTCGCTCTGCCGCCGATGTATCGCGTGGAGATCGTAGCTGCTCCCGCCGGACAAAGAGCTATCGGTGAAGTAAAGACCGAACCGTCCAAGACAAATACATCTGTTACGGAGCCAAGCGCTTCGCAGTCAACCGTCAAGGAAATGCCTTTACCTAAGGCGAAGCCTGCGCCCAAGACGCCGGCGCGTGCGACGCCAACGGAGGGGAAAGTTGCGCCATCGAGCAAGGCGAGCGCTCCGACGGAAACCAAAGTCACTCCGCAGCCCAAGACTGAGGCACCGAAAGCGGGGGGCGGACCGACCGGCGGAAAGGGAACCGATGTGGCGAGCGTGCGCAGCGACGGGATCGAGTTCCCGTTTCCAGGGTATCTCAACAACATCGTTCGACAGATCGCACTCAACTTCAATCCACGGAATCCTGCTGCGCGTCTCAAAGCGGAAGTAAGGTTTCTGATTCACAGAGATGGCTCCGTATCAGACCTCACATTCATCAGAGGATCTGGAAACTTCTCCTTCGACCTGGAAGCACGGGGCGCGGTCGAGTCGGCTTCGAGTGCGCGCAGATTCGGGCCGCTTCCGAACGGATTTTCGGACGACGTGCTGCCGGTTGTATTCAGCTTCGATCCCGAGTTCCTGAAATGAGATCGAGCGTTCGCACTTTGTGCGTTGCCGTATTCGCGTGCGCAGCCATTGCGACGGTTGGGCGGGCGCAGGACACCACCACGACTCCGGGAGTGCGCCTCGGTCTCAGCTACGCGGCGGGCACCAGGCCCGGCGTGATCGTGCTGCCGGTGCAGGATGACGATGCGGATTCTCTGCGCGCAATCGTCCAGCGCGATCTGGATTACAGCGACCGGATGAACGTGATCGCGCTCGATATGCCGACCGTCACCGGACTGGTGCCGGCGCCCGGCCAGAAGATCAACTTCCCGCTCGTCGCCAAATTCGGCGTGGCTCTTCTGGTTCGCATGACCCCGACGACGCAGGGCCTTCACGTGGCCGCGTACGATGTCTCGCGAGGGCAACTGCTCCAGTCGGAACATTTTCTTTTCGATCGTCGTGACAGGGACTGGCGCTTTGCCTTGCACGGAGTCTCCGATCAGATCGAGCAATGGGCACTGGGGAAGCGCGGTATCGCGCAGACGCGCATCGCCTATGTGAACAACGGCGAGCTGCGGATCGTCGATAGCGATGGGGCCGAGACGCGTTCCATCACGACGGGACGTGGTGCGCTGTCACCGGCGTGGTCGCCCTCCGGCGGCTCAGTCGTCTTCACCGTGCTCGGCAACGCCGGTACCCAGGTGCAGGAGCTGGACGTCCGCACTGGACGCACGCGCAGAGTGAGTCAGATTCGCGCCGGGCTCAACATCACGCCTGTGTATCAGCCGGGTGGAAACGCGATACTCTACGCGCAAGGAACCGGAAACGGCACCGATCTCGTTTTGACGGCGCTCGACTCCGGAGTGCCGCAAAAAATCACGCTTGGCAGAGGTACGGACAACACGTCTCCATCATACAGTCCGGATGGGCATCAGATTGCGTTCATCTCCGGGAAGTCGGGCTCGCCCCAGGTGTATATTATGGATGCGGACGGGTCCAACGTTCAGCTGCTGACGCCTTACACAGCCGGCGTGCGCAGCTACCGTGCGAGCCCGGACTGGTCACCTGATGGTCGCGCGATCGCGTACGAGCAGCAGAATGGAAACTTCCAGATCTGGATGATAGACTTGCGGGATCGCGCTCCGAAGCAGCTGACGAGCGAAGGCGAGAATGAGGACCCGTCCTGGGCGCCTGACGGACGGCACCTCGTCATCACGTCGACGCGAAGCGGTGATAAGCAGCTGTGGATTCTTGACACCGAGTCTGGCCGGGCGCGGCAGCTCACCCACAGCAGAGGCGCGAGGTTGGCGGCGTGGTCGCCGGTTCTCGCCAATCCTGAAGTAGGGACATACTCTCAATGACGAAAGCGTCTTCATTCACGTTCTGTCTTCTCCCGCTCGCGCTGAGCGGATGTTTTTTCGCTACCAAGGCCGACTTTGACAAGCTGCAGCAGGATATTGTCGGCACCCGCGCGACGTCGAACGCGTCCGATTCCGTTCAGCGCGCATACCTCGTAGATGTGAGCCGCTCCGTCCGGACGTTGAGCGACTCGATCAGCGCGCTCAGCAGGCGAGTCAACGCGATGCGCACCGCGACGGAAGCCGATCTGACCGCGATGAAGGAAGACATCTCGCAGCTCCAGGATCTGAGCGGGCAGAGCGAGCAGCGCCTGCGCGACATGAGAGCGAAGCTCGAAGAGAAGGCGCCCGAGGTGATCCCCGACAGCACGTCGCCGAGCGGAAGCGGGCCGGTGAGCGGGCCGGGTCCGGGGCAGTTGCTGCAGGCCGGCCGGGATCAGCTTCTCAAGGGAGGAAACGTCTCGGCACGCGCGGCGTTCAGCGAGCTGATCGCGAAGTATCCCCGTTCCGATCTGGTGCCTGAGGCGATGTTTTACACGGCGCAGGCCTACGCGGCGGAGCGGAACCCGACTGCGGCAGATGCGGCGTACGCATCCCTTATCGCGAAGTATCCAAATTCGTCGCGAGTCCCGACCGCCATGTACAAGCGCGCGGTACAGCTTCAGTCTGAAAAGAAAACGGCTGAAGCGAAGCGCCTTTTCCAGGACATCATCAAGCGGTTCCCGCGCTCTGACGAGGCAGCCCTGGCCGACGAGCGCCTGCAGGCGATCCGGTAGCACGAGGCAGCGGGATGAGCGAAGCTCCTGGCCACGAGATGCCGTTCCTGGATCATCTGGAGGAGCTGCGTAAGCGTCTCTTCTGGATCGGCGGCGCCGTTCTCATCGGTATTGCGCTCGGCTTCGTGCTGCTGTCGCAGCTCGACATCATCCGTCTGCTCGAGCGCCCGATCCTCCCGCTCCTCCATGGACAAAAGCTGATTTACACACACCCGGGCACGTCCTTCCACATCCTGCTCAACGCGTCGCTGGTGCTGGGGCTAATTCTCGCGTCGCCTGTCATAGTGGGACAGATATGGGGCTTCCTGGCGCCCGCGCTCTACACGCACGAGAAGCGCGTGATGATTCCGGTGCTAATCTCGATGGTCGCGCTCTTTCTTGCCGGAGTCGCTCTCAGCTACTTCGTGGTGCTGCCGCTGACGCTCAAGTTTCTAATGGGGATCGAGTCGACTGCGCTGACACCGATGATTTCAGCGACGGAGTATTTCGATTTCGCGATAAGCATGTGCGTCGCGTTCGGTGTTGTGTTCGAGGTTCCCATCGCCATCCTTGCGCTCACAGCGCTTGGGATTGTCACCCCGCAGTTCCTGTCGCGCTACAGAAGGCATGCGATCATAATCTGTTTGGTGGCGGCCGCGTTCATCACGCCGGGCGCGGATCCCTACTCGTTGTTTGCGCTTTCGATTCCGCTCTATGTGCTCTATGAGCTGAGCGTGTTCGTGGCGCAGTTCGCGTATCGCAAGCGCAATAAGCGGGAGTCCGCGCAAGATCTGGAAGACGCGACCCAGCAGGGCGCCGGAGCGCCGGCGTGATGCCCCGTCGTGGGGAGCAGCGCCCGCATAAGCTGCTGCCGGAGTCCGCCGTTAGTCCGCGCGGTACCAGCCGCGTCTATCTCTTCGCCCTTGGTGCGTTCCTGCTCTGCGCGACTGGTCTCGCCGCGCAAGTCCGACCCGTTCCGGCGGCTCCCCGGCGAGATACCGTTCGCGTGCCCAGGCGCGACACCGTTCCGGCGCGGCCGGACACCGTTCGCCGCGACAGCACCAGGGCCGCTGATTCCACGGCGCCCAAAGAGCTGATCAAATGGAACGAACAAGATTCCGTCATGCGCGATTTGATGTCCCGTCCCGGCTACACCGCTACGCGGTATCAGGGAGATGAAGCCGTCTTCAATGCGCAGACGAAGACGCTGATACTGAAAGGCAAGAAGGCTGGTGTAAATCGTGAGCTGACCATTCTCGTCGCCGACAGCATCCTCTACAACGATTCCACCAAGATCATGGTGGCACGCGGCGACACCGTCATCCTTCGCGACCCTGATCAGCAGGCCGCTGATGTCATCGCGCGCGGTCAGATGTCGTACAACCTCGAGCTGCACCGAGGCGTCGTCACCAATATCACGACATCGATCGCCGAGACTGGGCAGAACTGGTTTGTGGGCGGTAAGACGGCCGCATTCGTGAGTGATACGTCGCGTGGAAAAGAAACGGCATTTTACGTTCGGGACGGCATGATCACCAGCTGCGACGACTCGATCCCCGACTACCACTTCAAGTCGAACCAGATCAAGATGGTCTCGAAGAACATCATGGTGGCGCGTCCGGCCGTTCTATACATCGGTGACGTTCCGATCCTGTGGCTGCCCTTCATCTTCCAGGACATGCGCTCAGGCCGCCGGAGCGGTGTGCTGACGCCGAGATTTGGAGTGAGCGAGCTGTTCCGCAACAGCCCCACCTACCGCCGCCACCTCGAGAATCTCGGGTACTATTTCGCGATCAGCGATTACATGGACGCTCAGTTCGCGCTCGACTGGCGGAGCGGGAGCAGGCCGTCGGCGGGAGATCCGGGCTGGGTGCGCCTCAATGGAGAGATGAACTATCGGTGGCTCGACCGCTTCGTCACCGGCCGTGTTGGTCTGTTCCGCCACAGCCAGCGCGATGGCTCGACCAACACCGGGCTCACATGGAATCATTCGCAGGAGTTTTCACAGAGCACGCGCTTCAGCGCGAACATCAACTACGTCACCAACACTTTCATCCAGCGGACGACGACGTTCATCCCGGCGCAGGTGCTGGCGACGATCTCGTCGACCGCCAACTACGACACCAAGATCGGTCCCGCGGCGATCAGCCTCGGCGGCTCGCGCACACAGTATCCGGGACGCGCCGAGGTGGGGCAGAGCTTCCCGAATTTCAACATCACCGTACCGACTCTCTCGCCTACGTCGTGGCTCGAATGGTCGCCCGGCTTCAACTTCCGGACAGATCAGCGCTTCAACATCGACCAGACCGGCGAGTTCACATACCGCTATTTCACCAGCCCCACCGGTGGACAGGACAGCGTTCGACTCAAGCGCAACACCAGAAACTCCGGCTCTACACTCAACACACCGATTAGAATCGGGTGGTTCAGCTTGACGAATTCCTTCTCGATGACGGACAATGAAACCGACGCTCCGCAGACATTTATCATCCACGATCCGAATGATTCCTCTGTAAGAGGCTCCAGAGTTTTTGCGAAGACGTTTGACACGAATGTCGATTGGCAGACCTCGTTTTCGCTTCCAAGCCTGCTACACAGCAAGTTGAATCTCACGCCGCAACTTTCATTTGGAAACGTCGACGGGGGTCATACATTCTGGGTCAGATCCCATCTGAGCGGAGGACAGTTCGTTCACCAGTCGAAGCGCCCGCAGATGGGGCTATCCGCGTCTCCGACGCTGTTCGCGCTCTTTCCGGGATTCGGCCCCGTGTCGCGCTTCCGCCACTCGATCAATACCAGCATCTCATACTCGTACGCTCCAACCGGCGACCTGAGCACGGAATTCCTGCGCGCCACGAACCAGAACCGGCAATCCTTCCTCGGTTCACTGGCGCAGAACCAGGTATCGCTTGGATTGTCCCACGTGCTCGAGGCCAAGCTCAAAAGCACGGACACGAGCAGCACTGCCGAGCCGAAAAAGATAAAGGTTCTGTCCATGGACTTCTCTTCAGTGTCGTATGATTTCGAGCGAGCCCGCAAAACACATCGTTCAGGCTTCACTACTCCGCGTTTCAACACCAGCGTCGCGACGGATCTGATTCCCGGCTTCCGGGGAAATGTCGACTATTCGCTCTACCAGGGTGACGTGCTGAGCGACTCGGCGCGATTCAAGCCGTATCGCGAGAACATCGGGGCGTCGCTGACCCTGAACAGTCAGTCGGGAATCTTCGGGGCGCTGACGCGAGTTTTCGGGCGAGCAGTACCCGGGACGCATCCGCAGATCGAGAAGACCGAGGCGAGCGCCGACGATGCTCTCGCGAATCGCGTCGCGAATACGCCCGTTGCCGGCATCACGGCGCGTAACCGGCAGTATTCGGTTCCCGAGGGGCAGGGATGGCAGATGACACTTCAGTACACCTCGAGCCGGCAGCGCCCGCCAACAGGAAACGGCATCGTGATCGACCAGAATCTCGCTGAGGAGCAGTGCCAGCCGCTCCTGGCCAATCCGATCGTCTATCAGCGGTGTCTCGACCAGGCGCTGGCGGCGGCGAGTGCCGCGACGCCGTTTACTTCCGGGATCGGCGGCGCGCCGTTCATCCGGGTTCAGTCCCGCGACAACCTCCAGTCGGCGATGAACTTTCACCTTACGCCCAAGTGGAGCGGGACCTGGAATACGAATTACGACTTCCAGGCCAAGAAATTCGGGAGCCACATGGTCACGCTGCAGCGAGAGCTGCACGACTGGAGAGCGATCTTCTCCTTCACCCAGGCTTCCAACGGGAACTTTGCGTTCAGCTTCTTCATTGCCCTCAACGCAGAGCCCGACCTAAAATTCAACTATGACAAGCAGACATACCGGCCGATAACACGCTGACGGTGCCCGAGCGTCTCAACATCACCAATGGCGACAGTGCCGCCGGAACTCTCACCGAGGCCGGCGTCGAAGGCAAGATCATCGCATGGCGCGATGTACTCCACGAGCTAAGAAGCGCTCAACTCGAAAAAAGAAATGACAGACGATCTTCTCATCGACGGCGACTCGCTCACCGTCGATGAAGCGTACGGCGTAGCGGTCGAGCGGATTCGAGTCGGCCTGTCCCCGAAGGCACGCGAACGAATGCTTCGCACCCGCGCGGTAGTCGATGGCATCGTGGCGAGAAATGAGGTGGTCTATGGCGTGACGACCGGCTTCGGGAAACTCTCCGAGATGGCGATACCGCCGGACAGACTTGCCGAGCTCCAGGTGAATCTCGTGCGCAGCCACTCGTCTGGAGTCGGCGACCGGCTTCCCGAGCGCGAGGTGAGAGCGATGATGCTTCTCCGCGCCAACGTGATCGCCAAAGGATACTCAGGCGCGCGTCCCGAGCTCGTCGACCTGCTGCTGCAGATGCTGAACGCCGATGTCTATCCGCCGATCCCGGAGCAGGGAAGTGTGGGCGCCAGTGGGGATCTCGCTCCGCTCGCGCATCTGGGACTCTCTCTGATCGGCGAGGGAACTCTCATCAAGGGCGACCGCGAAGATTCGGCCGCCAAAATCCTGAAGGAGATTGGAGCAAAGCCAGTTGTGCTTGCTCCGAAGGAAGGCATCACGCTCATCAATGGGACGCAGGCGCATACTGCAGTCGCGCTCGTTGCGCTCGTCCACGCCCGGGCGCTCTGGAGGACGGCCCACGTCGCCGGCGCGATGTCGCTGGAAGCTTTGCTCGGCACTCCGGTTGCGTTTGACGAGCGCATCCACCAAGCACGCGGGCAGAAGGGTCAGCTGCGCTCCGCGGCGCTCCTGCGCGACTTGCTTGCTGACAGCGAGCTGCGGGAATCGCATCGAACCGGTGATCCGCGCGTTCAGGACCCATACGCGCTGCGCTGCATGCCGCAGGTGCATGGCCCGGTTCTCGACGCGCTCGACTTTATCGACAACGCTGTTTCGCGCGAGCTCAACGCGGCGACCGACAATCCGCTCGTCTTCGAAAATGGTGAGACGCTGAGCGGCGGAAACTTTCATGGACTTACCGTCGCGATGGCGCTCGACTTCCTCGCGATCGTGCTGACTCACATGGCGACGATGGCTGAGCGTCGCATCGACAGGCTCGTTCATCCCGACCTCAACCAGGGTCTCCCGCCGTTCCTCTCCCCCGAGGCTGGAATAAACTCCGGCTTCATGATGGCTCAGGTGACCGCCGCGGCTCTGGCGAGCGAGTGCAAAGTGCTGTCGCACCCCGCCAGCGTCGACACGATCCCAACGGATGGCAGCAAGGAAGATGTCGTCCCCATGGCAATGGGCGCCGCATGGAAGGCGCGGCGCGTTCTTCGCAACCTGGAGAACATTCTTGCGATCGAGCTGATGTGTGGAGCTCAAGCGATCGACTTCAGGGCGCCGCTGCGTCCGGGAAGGGGAGTCCGTACGGCGCATGAACGAGTCCGCGCAATCGTGAAGCGCCTCGAGGGCGACCGCGTATTGAGCGGCGACATCGCGGCGCTGATGGCGGCGGTTTCGGATCAGCAGTTCGCCGATATTGGATCAGTCACATGACAGACCTGAGAGTTCAGTACGACCCAAAGTCATTCGAGGCAGCCGCTGGAGTGCGCGGACCGATCCGGGCAGCGCGCGGCACCAGCATCTCGTGCAAAGGCTGGCAGCAGGAAGCCGCTCTCAGAATGCTGATGAACAATCTCGATCCCGACGTCGCCGAGCGTCCGGAAGATCTCGTGGTCTACGGCGGAACGGGAAAAGCGGCGCGCAACTGGGAGTGCTTCGATGCGATCGTCCGGGAGCTGACCAACCTCGGCGCCGACGAAACGCTGCTCGTTCAGAGCGGCAAGCCGGTGGGGGTCTTTCGCACACACGTTGGCGCGCCTCGAGTTCTGATCGCCAACAGCAATCTCGTCGGACGCTGGGCGACGTGGGAGCATTTCCGCGAGCTGGAGCGGAAGGGGCTCATGATGTACGGGCAGATGACGGCCGGCTCGTGGATCTACATCGGATCGCAGGGAATCGTGCAGGGTACCTACGAGACGCTCGGCTCCGTGGCCAGAAAGCACTTCGCGGGGACTCTGAGCGGACGGTTCGTCCTCACTGCCGGACTCGGCGGAATGGGCGGAGCGCAGCCGCTGGCAGCGACGATGCAGGGCGCGGCAGCACTCGTGATCGAGGTGGACGAATCGCGCATCGCGAAGCGCCTCGAAACGCGCTATCTCGACCGCCAGGCGCGTGATCTCGACGAAGCTCTCGAGCTGATTGCCAACGCGACGCGTTCGGGCGAGGCGATATCCATCGGGTTGCTCGGCAACGCCGCCGAGGTCTTGCCGGAGCTGGTGCGACGCGGAGTCACTCCCGACGTGCTCACGGACCAGACGAGCGCGCACGACATGCTGAATGGGTACGTGCCGGCGGGAATGAGTCTGGCCAAAGGGCTCGAGCTGCGCACGACAAATCCTCAGGAATACATAAAGCGCTCGACTCAGTCGGCGGTCAAACACGTGACGGCGATGCTCGAGATGCAGCAGCGCGGAGCGGTCACCTTCGATTACGGCAACAACATCCGCACGGTTGCCTTCGACGCCGGACTCGCCAACGCGTTCGACATTCCCGGATTCGTGCCGGAGTATATCCGGCCGCTTTTCTGCGAAGGGAAGGGACCGTTCCGGTGGGTTGCGCTGTCGGGCGATCCGAAGGACATCAAGCGGACTGACGATCTCGCGCTCGAGCTTTTTCCGGACGACGAACATCTCCGCCGCTGGATATCTCTCGCGCAGAAACGGATAAAGTTTCAGGGACTGCCAGCACGGATCTGCTGGCTCGGTCAATCCGATCGCGCGAAATTCGGTGTCGCCATCAACGACCTCGTTGCTTCCGGCGAGATCTCGGCCCCGATCGTAATCGGCCGCGACCATCTCGACACGGGAAGCGTGGCCTCGCCCTTTCGCGAGACTGAAGGAATGCGCGACGGAACCGACGCGGTCGCGGACTGGCCGTTGCTCAACGCGATGCTCAACGTCGCGAGCGGTGCGTCGTGGGTCTCCTTCCATCACGGCGGTGGCGTCGGAATCGGGAATTCACTTCACGCCGGCCAGGTGATCGTCGCCGATGGGACACCGGAGATGCGGGTGCGTCTCGAGAGAGTGCTCACGAACGATCCAGGTACTGGAGTGGCTCGTCACGCCGACGCGGGATACGCGGAAGCGATCGAGACTGCGCGCAAGCACGGTTTGCACCTGCCGATGATCGGCTGAGATGCTCACCAGCGAGTTCAAGCCGTGGCACGTGCCGGTTTTCCTGGTCAAATACGCATATCTCACCGTGACGCGCAGGCCGGTCCTCGTTCACTTCGAGGTCACGATGCGCTGCAATGCGGCGTGTGCCTTCTGCGACTACTGGAAGACCGACCCATCCGCCAAGGCGACAGAGGTCAAGAGCTTCGCCGACGCAGCGCGCTTTTTCAACCCGATGGTGATCACCTTCACCGGCGGCGAGCCGACGCTCAGACGCGACCTGGAAGACTTGATCGCGGGGGTGAACGCCGCGGTCAGGCTCAAGTACATGACGCTGATCACTCACGGCGGGATGCTTTCACCGGAGCGCGCGCGATCGATCTGGAAGGCCGGCATCAACCAGTTCAACATCTCGCTCGACTACCTCGACGAGCGTCACGACCTGGCGCGCGGAATTCCCGGCTTGAGCGGCAAGATCATGCGCACGGTTCCACGCATGCGTGAGATCGGCATCAGCGGAATCCGCTTCAACACAGTGATCAAGCGCGACAACCTCGATCAGCTGCTGCCCATAGTGAAGCGCGCGCGGGAGCTCGGCGCGGGCGTCAACTTCAGCTGCTACACAGATGCGAAAAATGGAAACACCGGGGGTCTCATCGAGCGCGACCAGACACGGCAGCTCGAGGAAGCCGTGCGCGAGCTCCTGGAGTTCAAGAGAAAGAATCGCGGAGTCATCACCAACTCCGACTACTACCTCGACCAGATCCCCCGATACGTGCGCGGAGAGATCACAGAGCCGTGCCGGTCGGGCATGAGGACGATTCACATCGATCCTCTCGGACGCGTGAAGCGCTGTCCCGATTTTCCGACAGACTTCCACTGGACGGAATTTCGAAAGTACAAACCGATCAACTGCAACGCCTGCTTCTATGCGTGCAGAGGTGAGGCCCAGGCGCCACTGCGCTTTTCGCGCGTGCTCGACGTAATGGCCACCCCACGCCCGCAGCTCCTGGCCGCTCCGCTCACGGCCCCCGGCAGGTAGTCTTCAGTAAGAGCCTTGAATCGCTAACTCCATCACGCCACAAATCATCGGATGACCAGATCGTGAGGGACCTTCTTTTCGTGAACGCCTCCCAGGTGGTTACCTGCGCCGGCCCCGCCAGGATGCGCAGGGGCAAGGAGATGAATGACGCCGGCATCCTCACCAACACCGCCGTCGCGGTAAGCGAAGGCCGCATCGCGATGATCGGGGCCGCGCGAGATCTCGAGCGCGCATTCTCCGATGCCGAAATCGTCGACTGCCGCGGCGGAGTGCTGACCCCCGGTCTCGTCGACTCTCACACGCACGCCGTTTTCGGCAAGCCGAGATTCGAGGAGCAGGAGCTGCGAGCGTCGGGGATGGATTACATGGAGATCGCGAATCGTGGCGGCGGCATCCACGCATCCGTCCGCGACTTCCGCTCGCGCAGCGAGGACGAGCTCTACAACCTGGCCGTTCCGCGATTAAAGGAGCTGGCTTCGTACGGCACGACCACGCTGGAGATCAAGAGCGGCTACGGCCTCTCCGCGGACGACGAGCTCAAGGCGCTGCGGGTGATCGGACGACTCGCCGAGCGGCAACCGATGCGTATCGTTCCGACATGGCTTGGCGCGCACGAGATTCCGCACGACTACCGCACCAGCGACGAGCGCCGGCGTGAGTTCATCGATATGCTCGTCGACGACCTCCTTCCAAAAGTCGTCGCGCAGGGAATCGCGCGCTTCGCCGACGCGTTCTGCGAGCCGGGTGTGTTCACGATCGAAGAGACGCGCCGCATCCTCGGTGCTTCCCGCAAAGCCGGTCTCGGTGTGAAGCTCCACGCCGACGAGCTCAAGCCGTGTGGCGGCGCCGAGCTGGCGGTCTCGCTGAAGGCGGTGTCTGCAGATCACCTGGCCGCGTTATCGGAAGCAGGAATCGAGGCGCTCGCGGGCTCTGAAACGGTGGCGACACTCCTTCCCGGGACGATGCTTTTCCTCGGAAAAGCAAAGCAGGCCCCCGCCAGAGCCCTCATCGACGCTGGGGCCGCAGTGGCGCTCGCGAGCGACTTCAACCCCGGCACCTCTCCGACAGTTAACTTTCCTCTGATACTCACGCTCGGCGTCAGTCAGCTACACATGAGCCTCGCGGAAGTGCTGTTAGCCGCGACGGTAAATGGAGCCGCGGCGCTGGCACTGGCGGGCGAGACTGGTCAGATAGCTCCCGGCTTTTCCGGCGATCTCGCGCTATTCGGAATAGCGGATGCGCGGGAGTTGCCATACTGGTACGGCGCACGTCTTTGTGTCGGGTCGTGGAGGGCTGGCGCGCCTTGTCACCCCTATGAAACAGGAAGTAACTTGAATCTTCGTCCCCCGGAGGTCGTGCCTACCGGGTAAGTCACTTTGCCCGGCGCCCCAATGTCCAACGTCGACAAGCTTAAAAAAAAGGCTGCCGAGTTCGAGCAGAAAAAGCAATTCGACAAGGCGCTCGAGGTCTATCTACTGATCATCGAGCAGGCCGGGGACCAAGAGGACCGCGACGTCACCGTTTACAACCGCGTCGGCGATCTCTACCTGCGGCTGAACAAAACGGACCAGGCCGTCAATTATTACGAGCAGGCGGTCGATCTCTACACGGATGGCGGCTACCTCAACAACGCCATCGCGCTCTGCAACAAGATCCTGCGCCACGCCCCGGCGCGCCACCAGATCTACTACAAGCTCGGTAAGATCTCGGCGAAAAAGGGGTTCAACAGCGACGCCAAGAAGAATTTCCTCGAGTACGCCGATCGGATGCACCGCGCCGGCCGCGACAGCGATGCCTTCAAGGCGCTCGAGGAGTTCGCCGATCTATGTCCGGGGCAGGACGATATCCGGCTGATGCTCGCCGATCAGCTCGCCAAGGCGGGCAAGAACGAAGAAGCCATCGAGCAACTCCAGATACTTCACGAATCCCTCGACGCCGAAGGCCGCGCAGCCGAGGCGGAAGCGACTGTGCAACGGATTCACAGCCTGGATCCAGGCATCGAGCCCCGCCGCTCCAAGACACCGGTCCAGAGGGACGCCGGAGGGCTCGTGTTCCTCGACGTGGGTGCCTCGCCTGTGCGATCGCGACCCAAGCTCGAGGGATTCCAGAGAACGGCAATGGAGCCGCCCGCTCGACCACGCACGCCGCAGCGCGTGCAGCCGCCACCGGAGCTCGAGACGTTGCCTGATCTGGAGCCCACGACTCCGGACGAGCTTCCGCATCTGGAAATCGAAACCAACGAGCCACGGCTGGAGATCGAGCCGACCTCGCTGGCCGATTCGTCGGGCCCGTCTTCGACCCACGAGATCGAGCCTGCGTTCGATCTGTCCAACGCCGAGCTCGAAGTCTCACCGCTCGACGGATTGGAGTCAGCTGCCGATCCGTCGCAGTTTGCGATCGATCCTGAGGCGAGCGCGCAACCTTCCGGTCTGGATGGTTTGATATCCTCGAAATCCGATCTGAATCCCACGGAGCCGGGCCTGGGCGAGCCGCTCGTCGACGAAGACCCGCTTGCCGGACTGAATGTCCTCGAGGACGATCGGTTCTTCATCCACGAGCCGATATTCGAGCAGAGCGACGCTGGGTCGCTCGCGGGGGAAACACCGACACCGCCGGCTGAGGCAAGCACTCCGGAAGTCTCGCTCGACCTCGGCTTCGAAGAACATCGGCTGCACGTGCACGAGCGGGCGCAGGAGGAAAAAGAGCCTCCGGCCGAAGAAGAGGAGCCAGCCCACGCGCCGGTGAACAAGAGCGCGCGCAGGCCAGAGCCTGAACCCGAGGAAGAGGAAGAAGAGCAAGAGGAGCAGCAGGAAGAGGACGAGCAGGAGGAGGAAGAAGCGCCGCGCCGCACGCCCAAGTCGAGCAAGCCCAAACTCGTCCAGCCGCTGCGCATGACCCGTCCGAAGGCGAAAAAACCGAAGACGCCCGTGCGCGAAGAGACGCCGTCGGATCGTCAGCCGGTCAATCCGTTCTTGCGGCAGCGACCCAAGACCAAGGCTGGCGGATCGCCTCGGGCAAGCCAGCGCGTCGCCACGCCGCCGGCTGAAGTGCCACGCGCAGCGACTCCGAAGGAAAGCGCTCCCGCGCGAACCGACGACAACTTCGTCGATCTCGCTGATTGGCTGCGCGAGGAGAAAGGACCTCGCTCGTACCGGATGGTCGCGCAGGAAGATGCGAACCGCGAGGAAGGCGAGCAGGCCGACTTCACCGACATGCTCGAGAAATTCAAGGCCGGTGTCGCCGCCAACGTCGACGACGAGGACTTCGACAGCCACTACGACCTCGGTGTCGCGTACAAGGAGATGGGCCTCATCGACGAAGCGATCGCCGAGTTCCAGAAAGCGCTGCGCGGAGCGACGCAGCGAATTCGCGCCTACGAGGCGCTTGGCCAGTGTTTCATAGATCGGAACGACTTCGACAGCGCGATCGCCGTGCTGGGACGGGCGCTTAGAGAGCCTGGAATGGAAGACGAGGATCTCATTGGAGTGCTGTACCTCCTGGGCTTCTCATCGGAGGGGAGCAAGAAGCCGCGTGACGCCGCCGCCTACTACCAGCGCGTCTTCGCGATCGACATCGACTTCCGCGATGTCAGCAAGCGATTGAAGCAAATGACCAAGGCCGCCTCGAAATGAGATCGGCCGCCGCCGAACCCAGAGACAGAGCGAACTTGAACGTGACAATGCCGCGTGGAGTCACTCTCCAGGCGATTCAACTGCCCATTCGCGACAAGCTGGACGACGTGTCGAAAGCGATGAGTGAGATCGTCTCCAGCAATCTGCCGCTGGTCGGCCAGGTGAGCGCGCACCTTCTCGCGATGCGCGGGAAGCTGTTTCGCCCGACCCTCCTTCTGCTGTCGAGCGAAACGGCCGAGGAGCCGGAGGAAGCCGCCGTCACCCTCGCCGCCGCGCTGGAGCTGATTCACCTCGCGACGCTCGTGCACGACGACGCCGTCGACCACTCGGCGCTGCGCCGCGGAATGCCAACGGTGAACGCGTTGTTCAGCCATCAGATCTCCGTCATCATGGGAGATTTCCTTTATTCGACGGCGCTCGCGCATCTGGTGGGACTGGGCAATCTCCAGGCGCTGCAGGCGCTGACGCGCGCATCCACCGAGATGACGCTCGGCGAAATGCGCCAGCTAGCCGTGACCGAGCCTCTCCGTTTCACCGAGAGCGAATACTACGATCTCATTCGCTCGAAGACTGCTTCGCTCATGCGCACGGCGTGCGAGCTCGGCGCGTTGGCGGGCGCTCAGCAATACGCTAAACCTCTCGGCTCGTTCGGCGAGAATCTCGGAATGGCGTTTCAGATCGCGGATGATCTGCTCGATTACCGAGAGGAGAAGGAAACCACGGGCAAGCCTTCGGGGCTCGATTTGCGCGAGCACAAGGTGACGCTGCCGCTGATCCACGCGCTGCGCGAGATGTCGGCGTCGTCGCGGAAGGAAGTGGAGCGGCTATTCGACAGCGAAACGGTGAGCGACGAAGACATCGCATCAGTGGTTCGAATCGTTGGGGAGAACGGCGGCTTCGAGTACGCGCGCGCGCGCGGCGAGGAATTCGCAGAGCGTGCCCACGATGCGCTCGCGGATTTGCCGGACACAGTAGCGCGAGCGTCACTCACAGGGTCAATTTCCTACGTCATGGAGAGGCACTCATAATGTCACCACCGCCGCGGGGCCATAACAGACGTGGCTATCTCTTTCACGCCCTCGTGCTGGCGGCGGGATTCGTATGTGGGGGCCTGCTGACGCAGGTGGGGCGGAGATTCCTGCCGCCGGGAGCAGCCAAGGAATTTTTTACCACAGGCGTAACGCCGGCCATCGGCCCTCTGCCTGTGGATTTGATTATACTCAAGTTCGCCCTCGGCCCGGTCGCGCTCGACGTGTCACTTCTGAGCTTGCTGGGGGTATTGGTGGCGTACCTCATCGCACGTTCGCTCTTCTAGGAGTTTTTCATGTTAGGCAATCTGGGATTCCCCGAGTTGTTGATCATCATGGTCGTGATCCTGCTTCTGTTCGGCGCGAAGCGGATCCCCGAGATCGCAGGCTCGATGGGGAAGGGAATCAAGGAATTCAAGAAGAACATCAACGAGGCGACTCGCGAAGTCACCTCGGACCCGAAGTCGCTCGAGTCGGACACGCAGTCGCGCCTGACCGCCGCGGAGCTCGAGCGGAACCGCGCCAAAGCCGCCGAGGATGTCGAGCGGCAGGCGCCAAAGAGGCTGCTGTAGCTACTGAGTAGAGCGGCGGGCGGAAGATTCCACCTGCTTCCGCCGGTCGTCGATCTTCGCTACCGCTCTCAGGTTGGTGAGGAACTCCCTCACGCGCTGCTGTCTGAGCTGCTGAACCGCCTGAGCCCGCAGTTGGTCCTTCTGTGCCTCGAACGCGGCGCGGCTCGCCGGAGTGCGGCTGTCGACGCGCTCGACCACGACCCCTCCAGTAGACCGAATCGGCGCGCTGACCACGCGTAGCGGCAAAGCGAACGCTCCCCCAACTGCCTCGGGCGCCTGAGCCAGGTCTGGCGCGCCAGTGATGCGCGTGAACGGCTTCGTGGTAATTACCGCCATCCCCATGAGCTTCGCCGCCGCCTCGAGGGAGCCCGCGGCAGCGACTTTCGCGAAGTTCGTCGCCTGCGGCATCAGAGCGTCGATTTTCTTCTGCCTGAGCAGATAGATGCGGATGTCGCGCTTCGCCTGATCGAGCGAGAGAGTCCCGCCGTGAGTGAGTGAATCCAGGCGAGCGAGGTAGTAGCCGTCCTCGGCATCGAACAGCTCACTCGTCTCGCCCGGCACCCCGCCCTGGAACGCCCACGGGCCGATGCTCGGAATGAACTGGCCGTTCACGGTCAATGGATTTCCTTCGATCACCGAGGCCTTGAGAACGGGAATGTGAAGCGAGCGCGCCGCCTCGTCGAACTTCGCCGGCTGGTCCGTTGACGCGGCCATCCTCGCCAGAGAGTCCGCGCGACGATCGGTTCTCGACGCCGCGGAATCACCCTGCTGAATTGGGAGGAGAATGTGATGCACGGTGCTCGTATCGCCTTTCCGCGCGTCGACCCTGATCAGGTGGTACCCGAACTGGGTGAGCACCGGCTGCGAAATCTCGCCGGGCTTGAGCGCGTAGGCGGCGGTCTCGAACGGAGCGACGAATCGACCCTTCGGACCTTTGCCCAAGTCGCCGCCGTTGACGGCGGAGCCGGAATCTGCGGATTCGGCGCGTGCGACATCCTCGAACTTCTCGCCGCCCAGAATCTTCGATCTGAGGGCGACAGCGTGGGCGCGGACCGCGGCGGAATCAGCGGACGTCACGATCCTGGGGATGATGAGGATCGAGACTTTGGCGGTGCCGGAGCGCTCGAACAGGTTCTTGTGCGTGTCGTAGTAGGCGCGGACCTCGTCGTCGCTCACTCGTACCGCCGAATCGGAAATGCGCTCGGGCTCGAAGGCCACGAACGTAACCTGCGCCGTATCGTGCATGTCCTGGTAGCGGCGCCAGAGCTGTTCGTCGGAGACATAGACGTCGCTCGCGATCTGGTCGAACAGCTTTTCTTTCGGGATCTCCGTCCGATAGTACTGCTCGAGCTGGAAGAGCAGCCCCTGCTGCTTCGCAAGCGGACTGCTCAGGAAGCGCTGGTATTTGGCCGGGTCGAACTGCCCGTCGGTCTGGAGGTCGGGGGACTGCATTAGCTGCGGCGGCGGGTTATAGCGTGCCGCTTGGAGAATTTCGTCGTCTGATACAGTAATGCCGCGGCGCCTGTATTCCTGGCGGAGCAGGGCGTCGGCAACGAGCTGGTCGTAGGCCTGGTCCATCAATCGCTGTCTCTCGTCCAGAGAGAGACTGGCTTTGCTGCGCTGCGTCGCCTCCTGCTCGAGATTTTGCGTTGCCTGGTACCAGGAGGTGGCGAGAATGTCTTGTCCGTTCACCTTGGCTACCGCTGTGGTGCTGGTGACAGGGGCTCTTCCGAGGAGGCCAGAGGTCTGCGCGAGAAGAAAGCCACCGACGAAAAGGACGACAATGATTATCCAGATGTATTTTGCGGAGGCCCGCATTTGTTGCAACAAGGGCACTACTCCTTACACGAATTGAGGCGCCTCCGGTCCGGGAGGCGAAATGGCGTATAGCCTTGTAAGCTATGGGTTTGGGTAAGGCAGATGCAAGTCGCGCGAAAGCGGAGTTTGGTGCATCTTACAGCGCAGAGGCGAGCGTGAAACCGGAGTTCCGGGAAGATGTCGCGGATTGAATCGAGGTAACGGATGGATTACGACCGTTTGCGTGAGCTGCAGGAAAAATTCGAGGAGAATCCGCGCAGATACTTTGCGCCGCTCGCGAACGAGTATCGCAAAGGCGGCCAACCGAAGCGCGCGATAGATATCTGTCGCGCGCAGCTCACGCAGATGCCCGGTCACATCAGCGGTCAGATCGTTTACGGCCAGGCGTTGTACGAAGTAGGCGAGTTCGATGAGGCGCGCGAAGTATTCGAGCGCGCTCTCGCGCTCGACCCTGAGAACCTCATCGCGCTGCGGTCACTGGGCGACATGTCGCTCCAGAGCGGCAACAGCTCACAGGCGCGCGTGTGGTACGCGCGGCTTCTCGAGGCTGATCCAAAAGACACGGCGGTGATCGCGCTGGTAGCGGAAATCGACTCTTCCGCGGAAGGGCCGAACATCTCCGCGCTCGAGGAGGCTCCCGCTCTCGAGGCTGATGCGTCTGATCAACCAGCTCCCTTAAGTCAAAGCGATGCTGGCGATGCAGCGGTGGCGGAGCGACCGACAGCGGCTCCGCCACCGGAGCCCGCTGCAATTGAGACTCGCGCGGCAGAGAGCGCTCTCCCTGAGGTCAACGCAGCAGAAGCTGGATTCGTACCGGAGACGCCGAGGGTGTCACCGGCGCAAGTTGATGCACCCGAAGGTCTCGAACGGCACTACCCCCTGGAACTTCCTCCCGACGCCATCGAGTCCGAGGTCCCGCTCGGAGCGGACGGTCTCCACAGTGTAGCAGTATCGACCGAGCCCGTGGGTGCGGACGGCTTGCACGGGAGCGCACTGGAGACGCTCAAGGGCGCCGAAGGCTTGCACGGTAGCGCGCCCGAGACGTTGGAGGGCGCCGAGGGTCTTCATGGGAAGACGGTACCCTCTCCGCTGGAGGGCGCAGCCGCGGCGCGATCCGATCAGGAAGAGGTGATCGACACCTGGACACCGCCTCCCGCGGTGACCGTGCCCGAGCCCGCGAAGCCGGAAAAAGAAGAGAACGCACCCGGGGGTGCAGCTCCCGAGCCATTCGTGAACGAGACGATGGCGCAGCTCTACCTCCAACAGGGATACAGGCAGCTCGCCCTGAGAGTTTATCACCAGCTCGCCGAAGCACGCCCCAACGACCAGATGCTCAAGGATCGCATCGCGCAGATCGAAGCCGACGATCTCGCCGCGCATCCGGAGGCCGCGCCGGCAGCACCCGCTGCGCGCAAAGAGCCGGCAGACGTTCCGAGCATTGACCGTGTGCCTGAACAGTCTCCGCCGCCCGCGCCGCCATATCGGGACCGAGAGTCCGTTGAGGCGCCGCCGCGCGAAGCCCCACGCGAAGCCCCACGCGATGTTCCGCGTGAAAGGCCGCGCGCCGAGCCGCGCGCCGAGCCCGAAGGCATCGCCGCTCGACAGCCATCGATCAAGGAATTCTTTGCGACGCTCGGACGCCGGCGTCCGCCGCGAACCGCGAGCAGCCTAGGTGCGGGGACGCGGCCGGGCAACAACATGCCGCCCGAGACAGGTCCGTCTCTCGTCAGCTCCGCCCCTAGCGCGACGCTCGACGCTGTGTTCGCGGGAGCGACAGTGAATCCCGCCGACAGCCGTGCGGCGTCGCGGCTCGCCGGGGCGTTCAGTGGCGCGTCCGGCACATCGAGAACGACTCCGCCAACTCCGCCGATGCCGACGCCGCGCCTGAATCCTCGACTTCCGCACACGCAGGAGTCTGAGGAGGATGTGGCGAAGTTCCGTGCCTGGCTCGATGGTCTCACGGGCGAGTGAAAATCGCCGTCATCAATGGTCCAAACCTCAATCTGCTTGGCACCCGTGAGCCGGCTCTCTACGGCACCGAGACTCTCGCCGACATCGAGTCACGACTCAAACAAGTCGCGAAAGAGCTCGGCGTCGAGGTCACGTTCTCGCAGCACAACGGGGAAGGCGAGATCGTCGAATCCGTTCACGCTCTGCGCGGTCGCGCCGATGGCGCGCTCGTGAACGCCGGAGCGTACAGCCACACCAGCCTCGCCATTCGCGATGCGCTCGCGGGAGTAAAGATCCCGTTTGTCGAAGTCCACCTCACCAACATCTACGCTCGCGAGCCCGAGAGAAGAAAGTCGGCGCTGTCCGACGCCGCACTCGCGGTGATCTGCGGATTTGGTGCCTACGGTTACGAGCTCGCGCTCCGCGGATTGGTCAAGCGCCTTCCGGTAGCTGCTATTGGCTGACCGTCGTCCCGCGCGCATCGCCGCGCTCCGCGAGGCGCTAACCGCCGCGCATATCGATGCGCTGGTGCTCACGAGCCTCCCCAACGTGCGCTACCTCACCGGATTTTCCGGCTCGAGCGCGCTCGTACTGGTGACGCAGCGCGACGTCCACTTCATGACCGATTTCCGCTACGACACTCAGGTCGGCGAGGAAGTCGGATCGATCGCGACGATTCGCATCGAGGCCCAAAGCCTTTGGACCGGTCTCTGGAATCTCGGCGCGTCGCTCCCGGGAGTGGAGGTGATCGGCTTCGAGTCGGCGCATCTGCTCCATCGGGATTTTCAGCGTTTGCTGACGGACGGCACTCGCTGGCAATGGCGGCCGCAGCTCAACCTCGTCGAGGCGCTGCGCGAGACAAAGGATCCCGGAGAGGTTGCGCTGATCAAGGAGGCGGGAGGAATCGCGACGCGTGCGTTGGCAAAGACGCTCAAGGCGATCCGCCCCGGAATGACGGAGCTCAACGTCGCCGGCGTCCTGGAACACGCCCTTCGCGACGAGGGCAGCGAAGAATTCCCCTTCTCGGCCATCGTCGCCTCGGGACCTCGCGCGGCGCTTCCGCACGCGCGCGCATCATCACGCGTAATTCAGCGCGGTGATCTGCTGCTTCTCGATTTCGGCGCGCAGTACAAGGGCTACTGTTCGGACGTCACACGCACGGTGGTGATAGGCCCAGCGTCCAGCGAGCAAAAGGAGATTTACGACATCGTGAAGCACGCGAATGCCGTGGCGAGCTCCTCGGTGAGAGCGGGAATGAAGGGCCAGGATGCCGATGGTCTCGCTCGTCGCTACATTGAGGAACGCGGTTACGGCGACGCATTCGGACACAGCCTCGGACACGGGCTGGGACTGGAAGTACACGAAGCGCCGCGGCTCGCAAAAACCGTCGAGACACCGCTGGGAGCTGGGGCCGTGGTGACGATCGAGCCGGGGATATACCGTCCGGGCTGGGGCGGAGTTCGTATCGAGGATGATGTCCACCTCGCCCCGAGCGGCCCGGTGATACTCACAGATTTCACGAGAGAGCTGCTCGAGGTGGCATGAGCGATACTCCACTGCTGACCCCATCAGACGCGAAACGACAATGATCGATCTCCGTTACGTGAAGAAGCTCGTGGAAATGCTCGACGATTCGAGTGTGGATTCGATTGAGATTTCGTCCGACAAGGGGATGAAGATCAGGCTGTCGAAGACACCGCAGCAGCGCGGGGCCGTACAGATGGCGGCACCCGTCGCAATGCCGGCGCTTCTTCCGGCGGCCGCGCCGGTGGCGGTTGAGGCCGGCTCATCGACGGTCGAAGTTCCGAAGGTCGAAGCGGCCAAGCCGAAATACCTGGAAGTGAAGTCGCCGATGGTCGGCACGTACTACAGCGCTCCCGAGCCGGGCTCGAAGCCCTACCTCGCGGTCGGCGACAGAATCAGCAAAGGTCAGATAGTCTGCATCATCGAAGCAATGAAAATCATGAACGAAATAGAATCCGAGTTCGACGGAGTGGTGAAGGAGATTCTCGCGCAGAACGCGCACCCCGTCGAGTATGGCCAGGTCCTCCTCCGCGTAGATCCCAATGGCTGAAAAAATGACTCCGCCGGCGCCCAAATCGAGTGCCGCGTCTTCGTCCACGTTCGACTACAAGTCGGTGCTCCAGCACATGATTCAGGCGGGCGCTTCGGACCTTCACCTGAAAGTCGGGCGGCCGCCCACGCTCCGGGTCGATGGGCACATGGCGGCCCTCGAAATGCCGGCGCTCACGCAGGAAGACCTGCGCAGCCTGGCCGAGCAGATCATGGCGCCCAAGAACATCAAGGAGTTCTCGGAGCAGAAGGAGTCCGATTTCGCCCTGGCCGTTCCGGGTGTCGGTCGTTTCCGCGTGAATGCGTACCAGCAGCGCGGCACGATCGCCTACGCTCTTCGAACGGTCCCTTTCCAGGCGAAGACCGTCGCCGAGCTGAATCTGCCTGAGGTATGCGAAAGGATTGCACTGATGCCGCGCGGACTGATTCTCGTCACCGGAATCACGGGATCGGGAAAGTCCACGGCGCTCGCATCGATGCTCCACTACATCAACCAGAACCGGCAAGCGAACATCATCACGATCGAAGACCCGATCGAGTTCCTGCACCGCGATATCAAGAGCAGCATCAATCAACGCGAGGTCGGAACGGACACTACGAGCTTCGGCCACGCGCTGAGACGCGTGCTGCGACAGGATCCCGACATCATTCTCGTCGGTGAGATTCGAGATCTCGACACGCTCGACACCGCGCTCAAGGCCGCTGAGACCGGCCACCTCGTGTTCTCGACGCTGCACACGACCGACGCCACGCAGACGATCAACCGCATCCTCTCGTTCTATCCGCCGCACCAGCAGACCGAAGTGCGCTTCATGCTCTCGACCGCGCTGCGCGCGATCATCTCGCTCCGCCTGGTTCGCCGCTCGGACAAGAAGGGACGGGTTCCCGCTGTCGAGGTCCTCGTCAACACGGAAGCGGTGCGCGATCAGATGCGCGACATGTCGGCGTCGCTCAACATCCCGCAGCTGATCAAGGACGGCGGCGTCCCGTATGGGATGCAGAGCTTCGATCAGTCGCTTATGAACTGGTACCAGAAGGGCGTGATCTCGTACGACGACGCGGTCTTTGCAGCTACGAGCCCCGCCGAGTTCTCATTGAGGGCGCAGGGTATTGCGGCGTCGAGTGATACGTCGTGGGACACTGTTAAGCAGGAAGTTACGTAACCGAATCCTGGATCTGAAACAGAACGAGTCGTGAGCTGTTAGCTGCTGGGCTGGATAGCCAATAGCCTCACTACGTCGGGACGTTACTAGAATGAGCCTGGGACAAGCGCGGCCTTTACCGTCACGCCACTAGGGGAGTCCGGGCGTTTGCAGCTATGAAGCTGACAGGCCTTCAGCTATTAGCTCACGACTTGTTCTGTTGCCTTTGTCCTTAGCCTTACCCGAAAATAGCCGAGATGAGTCTGAGAAGTGTTTAAGAAAGTTCTGATAGCAAACCGCGGCGAAATAGCGCTCCGCGTCATCCGAGCCTGTCGCGAGCTCCGCATCCAGACGGTGGCAGTCTACTCCGAGGCGGATCGCGAGTCGTTGCACGTCCGCTTCGCCGACGACGACGTCTGCATCGGACCGGCGCCCGCGCGCGAATCGTATCTCAACATCCCGCGCATCATCGCCGCCGCCGAGATCGCCGGCGCCGACGCAATCCATCCCGGCTACGGATTTCTCGCCGAGAACGCGGAGTTCGCGGAGACGTGCATCGCGTCGAACATCGCGTTCATCGGACCGACTCCGTCCCAGATCCGCACGATGGGCGACAAGGCGGCGGCGCGCAAAACGATGCAGGATGTCGGCGTGCCCATCATCCCTGGAACGCCCGGCCCGGTCGACGATACAGACGACGCCCTTAAATTCGCCCGCGAGATCGGATTTCCCGTGATCATCAAGGCGGCGGCGGGCGGCGGCGGCAAGGGAATGCGCGTCGCCACAGATCCGGAGGACTTCGCGAGATCGTTCCAGCTCGCGCGATCGGAAGCCCTTTCCGCGTTCGGGAACGGCGAAGTCTACATCGAGAAATATCTCGCGCGTCCTCGCCACATCGAGTTCCAGATCCTGGGCGATCGCCACGGAAACTGCATCCACCTGGGTGAGCGCGACTGTTCAGTGCAGCGGCGCCACCAGAAACTGATCGAGGAAGCGCCGAGCCCCGCGCTCACTGACTCGCTGCGACAAAAGATGGGCGAAGCGGCGGTCAAAGGCGCCAAGGCGATCGACTACGTCGGAGCGGGCACGATCGAGATGCTGCTCAATGAAGACAAGTCGTTCTACTTCATGGAAATGAACACCCGCATTCAGGTCGAGCACCCGGTTACCGAGGTGCTGACCGGAGTCGACCTCGTGAAGGAGCAGATCATGGTCGCCAGCGGAGCGAAGCTGTCGGTCAAGCCGCCGATCGAGCGGAGAGGCCACGTCATCGAGTGCCGCGTCAACGCCGAAGATCCAGCGCGAAACTTTCAGCCGTCACCCGGCCGCATCGATGTGTTCCATCCGCCGGGCGGTCCCGGAGTACGCCTCGACACGCACGTCTACGCCGGCTACAGCGTTCCGCCATTCTACGATTCGCTCATCGCCAAGGTAATTTGTCAGGGGCGCGACCGGCAGGAAGCGCTGCGCCGCATGCAGGTCGCGCTCGAGAGCTTCATCATCGAGGGCATCACCACCACCATACCATTTCTCGCCCGAGTGATGGCCAACAAGCATTTCCAGGAAGGGGCAGTGGACACGAAATTCCTCGAGCGCGAGAGCGAGCTTATGAAGGAGCCCGTCAGTGCGGCTTGATGTCTTCTTTACTCCGAGTCAGGTAAAGCCGGTCGACACAGCCGCACGTCTGGTTGTGATCGTCGATGTGCTCCGGCTTTCAACGACCGTCGCGACAGCGCTCGGCAATGGCGCCAAGACCGTCATCCCGCTCGAGGGTGCGGATGAGGTGATCTCCCGCTCCAAGGAATTCTCGAGATCGGGGGTCCTCCTCACCGGCGAGCAGAAGATGTACCCGATCACCGGATTCGACCTCGGCAATTCCCCGCAGGCGTTCACGCCCGCCGTCGTCGAGGGGAAAACGATCCTCACAACCACGACCAACGGCACCCGGGCGCTTTTGGGGGTGCAGGGCGCCCGTGACATAGTTATAGCTTCATACGTCAACTTCACGGCGGTGCTGGCCATGATGAAGGTCGCCGCCAGCTCCAATACAGACATCGCCATTATCTGCGCCGGCGAAGAGGGTAGCTTCACACTCGAGGATGCCGCTTGTGCCGGGCGTTATGTCAAGGCGATTCCCAAGCGCGCCGATTCAGTGCGTGTCAACGATGCCGCGGCCGCTTCAGTGCTGATCGAAAAAAAATATGGCGACAACATCGCGAAAGTCTTCAAAGAATCGACCCACGGACAGGAGCTCGCAAAAGCGGGATTTGGTGACGACCTCGCCGCCGCCGCGAAAGTGGACTCCTATGCTGTGGTCCCGATCTACCAGGACAGGCAAATCACAAAGCTCGGGCCGGAACGGGCACGATAGGCCGTCGGAGTCCGCGCTTGCGCGCGAGATCCGCGGAATCGTACTGCTCCTCTTTGGGATTTTTCTCGCGGGTGCGCTCGCGGCCGAGGCCTACACCCAGTTCCTCGGCAACGGCAACGTAAAGGGAAACTTCGGCTGGGTCGGCGCTCTCCTCGCCCAGCCCATCGCCCTTCTCCTCGGCTGGCCCGCGGCGGCGCTCCTTCCACTCGCGCCAGCCGCGCACGCGCTTCGTCTCTTTGGACGGCTCGGTGAGCGAAAGGACCGCTCGTGGATGGTCTTCCTGCTGGGGATGGTCATTCTCCTCCCCATTGTTTTCGGCTTGGCGCAGGGCGGAGTGCGTGATGCGACTGCGCTCGCTGGACTCTGGGGCGCACTTGCCGCGTTCTACGTGCTTCAGTTCGCCGGATCCGCGGGCGCGTGGATACTTGTCGCGATCAGCCTGAGCGTGCTCATGGCCGCGACCCTGTCGTGGAATCCGATTCGCGTCGTCGTGACGAAGCGGGTGAGGACTCTCGAGGATTACGTGGCGCCGACTCCATCGGAGCGCGCCGGCCTCGATCCGTCGAAAGAGATCGTCGTCCCACCGGGATCGGCGAGCGTCGTTTCCGCGACCATCCTCGAGCCGTCACCTGAGGAGATGCCGCAGGTCGACCACTCGCTGATGAAGAATCAGATCGACGAGGAGCCAGTCCTCCCCATCGAGAAGAGGCGCGAGCGCAAATCGAAATCGTCCGCGGCCGCGCAGCACGCAGAAAGAATCGCGGCCGAGATGGGCGCCAACGAAACGGAGGCGCTCGATTTCACCGATGAGGATCTTCCGTCGCCCGAGCTGCTGACGCCGCCGCCGCCACGGAATGTCGATGTCGGGAAACGCGAGCTGGACGCGATGGGACTCAAGCTGATGGACGCGTTGAGAACATTCCGCGTCGAGGGAGATCTCGTCGGCCGCACAACCGGTCCAGTCGTCACGCAGTTCGAAGTTGCGCCCGCTGCCGGCGTGAAGGTTCGTCAGATTGCAAATCTCTCCAACGATCTCGCGCTCGCGATGCGCGCGCAGAGCATCCGCATCGTGGCGCCGATTCCGGGGAAGGGCGCCGTCGGTGTCGAAGTGCCAAATCCGACCGCGGAGATTGTCGCATTCCGCGAGCTGGTCGAGTCACGCGAATTCCAGAATGCCCGGGCCGCGCTTCCAATTGCTCTTGGAAAGGATCTCGAGGGGCGACCGATCATCGGCGATCTCGCGAAGATGCCGCATCTGCTCATCGCCGGAGCGACGGGCTCGGGAAAATCCGTGTGCATCAACACGCTGATCACGAGTCTCGTCTATCGTCACACGCCGACGACGCTGCGCTTTCTGATGGTCGATCCGAAGATGGTCGAGCTTTCCGTCTACAACGTGCTCCCACACCTGCGGCACAAGGTCGTCACTGACAATCGCGACGCTGCGGCGGTGCTCAAGTGGGCCGTGCTCGAGATGCAGGATCGTTACGAGCTGCTCGCCGCGAACGGCGCCCGCAACATCCAGGATTTCAACCGCAAGGTTCAGGAAGGGCAGAAGCTGAAGAACGCCAAGCGACCCAACGTCGCGTTTGAGGAGTTGGAGTACAAGGGTGGAATCGTACCGTACATCGTGCTGATCATCGACGAGCTCGCGGACCTCATGATGACCGTGCAGGGCGAGATCGAGACGCCGCTCGCGATGCTGGCGCAGAAGGCGCGCGCGATCGGGATCCATCTCATCCTGGCGACGCAGCGGCCGAGCGTGAACGTCATCACCGGTCTGATCAAGGCGAACTTCTCGAGCAGGATCGCGTTCCGCGTAGCGTCGCAGGTCGACAGCCGGACCATTCTCGATGGAATCGGGGCGGAGGCATTGCTTGGCAACGGCGACATGCTGTTCATTCCCCCGGGAAAGTCCGAGCCTTCGAGATTGCAGGGCGCCTACATCTCGAGCGAGGATACCGAGAGGCTGATGGGTTGGTACGAGCTCCGTCGCGAGGAGCGCAAAGCCGCCTTCGAGGCGCAGGGCTTGTTCCTGGACGAGACGCCGAGCGAGATCGACATCATCGAGACGATCCGCCGCAAGGAAGCGGAGGAAGCGACCGGCAGCGATGGCGATTCGCTGGACGATACCGATCGCGACAAGCTATTCCGCGAAGCAGCCGAGGTCGTGATCCAGCACCAGCAAGGGTCGACGTCGCTACTGCAGCGGCGCCTCAAGGTCGGTTACGGTCGCGCTGCCCGCATCATCGACCAGCTGCACGCGGCCGGCATACTCGGGCCGCCAGACGGCTCCAAGCCCCGCGATGTTCTCGCCGGGCTTGCGGACCTGGATCGTATCGCGGGACCTCCGAGAGCGTAGCAAAAGCAAAGGCAACACGGGCCGGTCCAAATCGGTGCGAGTTTTAGCCCGCAGGCTCCGGTCGCTCTGCCTATCTCACGCTGGTTTGCCCTTTGATGCGCGACAGGTGGCTTCCCCTGGCCTTGTATCGAACCAAACCTTGCCGCGACACTGACTTACGGCAATATTGGGCCGCATTCCTGTGTCATCAAAAGGCATGAGTCGCGGAGGACCGTTGCCCAATCGGCTCGACTCCAGAGCAGCCCTAGCGGTTGAAATCGCGGAAGCGGTCCGGCTCGAGCTGCGCGCCAAGAATACGATGGACAGCATCGCTCCGGCTATCGAGCATAGCCTGATCGAAGAAGCGCGGGGCGCCGAGCTCAAGTTGGCGTACCTGCGTGTCGCCGCTGCCGGAGCTTTCGCGCTGTTCGTACTCGGCAGGCTGGTACTCAGCAAACTCACTACGCTGCCGCCTCCCACCAATGGCGGGTTGGCAGCGTCGCTGGTGTGGATGACCTACGCGGCGGCAGTCCTCGGAGTGTTGCGCCGCGAGTGGTACAAGCCCTGGCTCAGACGCGCCATCCCCATCGCCGATGCTACGCTGCTCGTCGCCGGGTTGGGAGTGAGCCGGCTGGGCGGCAATCCATTCGCCTCGAGTCCGGGTCTCGTCACGACGTTCGCGGTTCTGTGCGTGGTGCTCGCGTTCACCGGCGCATTCCGTCTTACGCGGTCGGCCGTTCAGCTCACGGCAAGTCTCGCGACTGCGTCTCTCGTGATAGCGGCGGCGTTTGGATGGCTCGCGCCGCTCGCGTCTGGCGGAGCGATCGTGGCAGTTCTTCTTGCGGGTACGCTTGCCCTTGCAGTTACCGACATGGTCCGTCGAGTGGTGATGAACGAAGTCGGCCGCGTCACGCTCAACCGCCTCTATGGTGAAGCGGAACGGATCATCGATGCACGCGAAGAAATCCTGAGCATTGTCGCGCACGATCTGCGGAGTCCGCTCAATACGATCTCGATGGCGACATCGCTCCTCATCGAAACGGAAGTGCCGGAGGCTTCGAAGAACCATCTCCGCATCATCAAGAGATCCGGCGAACGAATGAACCGTCTCATCCAGGATCTGCTCAGCGTCACGACGATCGAGGCCGGACGATTGTCGATGGAGCCGCGACAGGTTGCAATCCACGATCTGTTTCGCGAAGCCGCGGAGATGCTCGAGCCGATCGCGCGTGAGAAGTCGATCACTCTGAAAGTCGACGAGGCCGCGGATCTCCCACACGTTCGCGCCGACCCAGCGCGAGTGCTCCAGGTTTTCTCCAATCTCGTCGGCAACGCGGTGAAGTTCACGCCGCCGGGCGGGTCAATAACGCTTTCGGCAGTGCGTGCGGATGAACGTGTGGAATGCCAGGTGAGCGACACCGGTGCGGGAATACCGCCTGCGCAGCTGCCGCGGCTATTTGGAAAATTCTGGCAGGCGAAGCGCGGCGACGGACGCGGAGTGGGGCTTGGTCTCGCCATCGCGCGGGGGATCGTCGAGGCGCACGGCGGAACTATCGATGCGCGGAGCGAAGTCGGGCGGGGAAGCGTCTTCTCGTTTGGGCTTCCGGTCTGGCAGGACAAAGTCGGAACCCGGCAGCGCCCCAGCGATTTCGCGACCCGGCAAGGCGATCGCGCCACGCGCCAGACCGATTTTGCCACCCGGCCGGATGGTTACGCCACTCGGCCGGACGACATGCGTTAGCCTGACAGGCCGCTTGCGCCATATCGGCGGCGCAAGCGGCGAGAAGTCATTCCAGGCCTGGAGTCTAGTCTTCGCCGTTCCCGTCTCTGTGGTTCACGTAGCTGACACACTGCCCCTGGTTCTTGAAAGCTGAGCCATCCTGCGCTCTCAAGTTCTGCCACCCGCCGTTCTTGCAGTCATCCTTGGTCAGCGGTGCGCGAAACGGCTCGAAGTTGTAGGTGACTGTGTTGCCGCTCGTTCCAAGCTTCAGAGCGTCGGTGGCCGCGATCAGTCCGCCGCTACCCGTCCCCTGATTCACGCCGAAGCCGCCCGATATGACCGCATTCGGATTTGCCGCGACGATGTCCGACCAGGCTACGTAGCACGTGACGGCGCACACGCCATTGATCGCCCTGGTCGACCACCATATTCCCGAATACGCGTTCCAGCTCTGCCAGACGCCGTTCTGAACTGCGCCTTGCGAGGGGTTGTAAATCGGCTCGAAGACCAGCGTCGAAAAACCACCCGGGTCGCTCCCGTTGTAGTCAATTGTGATATTGAGCGACGGCAGTTGACCAGCAGTGGCCGTTGACGCCGGATAACGGTACGTGGCGTAGCTGATCGCGTTGATGCTGCGCAGCAATGTGCCGTCGTGATTGAAGGTGAAGAGAGTCGCCTTGTCGGCAGAGGTGGGTGTGACAAAAGAGAAACTGCCGACTCCGAGCGGCGGGTTCGACGGGCCCGATACGAAGGCACCGTTCCCGGCCAATCTGGTGTAGAGCACCCAGCTCCTTGTCGGTGGGGTGTCTTCCGCCTGTCGGGCGATATCGCTCTCGGTCACTACGACAACGCCAGAAGCCGAAGACGACGACGAGGCTGACGCCGGCTCGGTCTTTCGGTCAGAAACCGCGGACGGGCTTGGCGCGAGAGTATCGGTGGCGCACGCGGCGAGTGCCGCCACGGTGAATGAGCAAAGAGTAGCGAGCGATCGATTCATGATTGTGTCCTCGAGATCTGGTCTGCAGGAACGTGCTGAAAAAAAGGTGCCAGTTCTTGCGAGACTGTGCGATTATCGCGCCATCTCGGGAGTTGAGCGCAATGTCGATTTTGTACGCATCAGCGTTTTACGCCGGCTACTTCGCGCACCAACCGGTAGGTGTATTCCACTCCGTCGTAAAACGATTTTACCATGATTCGCTCGTCGCGACCGTGCGCTCGGATGTCGTCGATGTCGAGGAAAACTCCGCTCACCCCATAGGTCGGAATCCCCGCCGCGCGCAAGTAGGCACCGTCAGTCGCTCCCGTTTCCATTTGCGGGATGACGGGAACCCCGGGCCAGAATTCGCGAGTCACTTTCTCCACCGGCGCCATGATTTCCGGCGTGAGCGGAGACGGTTTGGCTGGAGCTGCGCTTCCTTCATTGATCGCTGTCACATGTACCGAATCGTCCGCGACCACGCGCACCAGCTCGGTCCGGATCTCAGCGGGTGTTTCGCCAGGAAGAATCCGGCAATTCACCACTGCTTTAGCTCGTTGCGGGAGCGCATTGGGGGCGTGGCCGCCCTCGATCATCGTCGGGACGCACGTCGTCCGGAGCTGCGCATTGTAGAAGGGCGATAGCGATAGACGCCGAGCGCTCGCTGAATCGCCCGCGTCCCGCGCGATCGCGCGCATATCGGCGGCGGTCTGCCCG
>JBBQAV010000011.1:0-44094 GCA_038316775.1 Gemmatimonadales bacterium
ACTTGAAGCTTCCGGCGTACTGGAACGTCTCGCTCGCAATCACCAGATCGACGCCCAGCTTTTTCGAGAGCCGAGGGGCGTCGATGATGGTTGTGGGACGCGGAGATGTCACTAAAGGCCGCGGGTGTTTCGTGGCTTGAAGAATCGGAGGATCAGAGCGATGAAGAGGAACCCGATCCCCGCCCAGCGGAGCGCGCTGTTGTCCGATCTGATTCCCCATCCGAGCAGGATCGCCGCCATCAGCGCGAGCGCGAGCTTCGCAATAGTGAATGGTGTCACTGCCTGTCCTTGTTGCGAGCAGTGAAGCGCTTCACGCCTTCGCGGAACGCCGGCGTAGCGCGCGCATCAGCGTTGGCGACGATCCCCGCGGATAGGCTATCGAGGAAGTCGAGGTTGTCCAGCTTGTAGAAGAGCGTCTTTGTTGCCGCCATCGCGCTCGGCGGCGCATCCGCGAGCTGCTTGAGAACCGATTCAGAGAGTTGGTCAAACTCCCTGGCGGCGAAAACCCGCGATACCAGGCCTATGACTCTAGCCTCTTCCGCCTTGAGAATTCGACCGGTGGCGACGAGATCGAACGCCTGCTTCTCTCCCACGCAGCGGCGGAGCATTGTCATGACCATTGCCGGAACGAAGCCAATCATGATCTCGGGATAGGCGAAGCGCGCTTCCTCGTGAGCGAGCACGATGTCACACGCCGTCGCGAGCCCCGCGCCTCCCGCGTAAGCGCGACCTCGTACCAGAGCGACTACCGGCTTCTCCATCCGCCTGATCGTATGATAGACGTGTGCGAGAGCTTTGGCGTCGTCGATGTGGTCCTGCCGGGGCGCGTCGAGCATTTCATCGAGGGCAGCGAGGTCGGCGCCTGTACAAAAGTCGGGACCTTCTCCGTCGAGCACGACGACGTTGACCGGTGACTCGCTCATTGCGAACAATGCCTCAGCCAACTCGTCAGCAGTGACCCGGTCGAGCGCGTTTTTCTTGTCCGGGCGGGCGAGTGTGATCCTGCCGATGAGGCCGTCGGCCGTCATGCGCACATTTTTCACTTCGCGGCCGGCAGTTGGAGACGCTTCGCTTCCGAGTCGGGGACGTCGATCACCATGCGGAGCAACGCAGTCGAATAGACCTTGCCCTGCGCATCGGTCTTGAGAGACAGAGTGCCTCCGCCGTCAAGCGCCCCGTGAAGCAGAAAATTGAGCGCGTTGAGATTCGGGAGCTCATATCGCTCGACCCCACCGTCGATCATGCCGCGAAAGTGGTCGACAACCCGCTCGCGGGTGAGGAATTGCTTGAGCACTTCGTACCAGCGCGGCTCCAGCGCAATCACGCCGACGTTGGCCGTGTCACCCTTGTCGCCGGAGCGGGCGTGCGCGATGTCCACGAGCCGGACTTTCATTGGATGAGCTCCACCTTCGTTTGTACGACGGTCTTGTCGATCAATGCCGGCCAGTATGCCACGATCTCTTCCACCTTCGGTCGTCCGCCCGCAAATCCGGTGACGCTCGGCGGCCCATTGAGAACGAGTGGCGCGATCTCCCGCGTGAATCGTTCCACAGCAGCCCGATCTGGGCCGCGTACCCCGAAGCGAAGTTGCACCTCCGGCGCGTCTCTATTGTCGCCGGCCAGCGGGCCATGCGTCGCGTTGGCGCCAACGTACTCCGACAGGATGTGATCGAAGCGCAATCCAAGCCTGTCGAGTCGCTCGCGGAGAATCTTGTCCGCGAGCTGTGCCTTTTCCAACGCGTCTGGCCAGGCATATACCAGACTGCCAACGGCCTTGAAGCCCGCGCGATACGCGACGGAGACCTTGAGCTTGTCCGTCGGTGGCGCTCCTTTGATGCCCGACACCAGCACTCGGTTCTCACCGTCCTGCGCGAGCGTGATAGTCGTAAAGTCCGCGATCACGTCGGGGGTGATGTATGCGTGCGGGTCACCCATCTCATAGACCAGCTGCTCGGAGACAGTCGGGACGGAAACCCTTCCACCGGTGTTTGGATGCTTCGTTATCACGAAGCTTCCGTCCGGGCGAGCCTCGGCGATGGGATAGCCGACGTTGGCGAGATCGGGGATCGATCTCCAATCGTAGAGGCAGTTTCCGCCGGAGCACTGCGCGCCGCATTCGATGATGTGCCCGGCGACGATTCCCGCGGCGAGCTGGTCCCAGCTGCTAGGGCCCCATCCAAACTCATAGCGGAGCGGCGCCATCGTCAGCGCGGTATCGGTTGAGCGCCCGGTGATCACGACATTCGCGCCGTTGGCGAGCCCTTCGACGATCGGCTCCGAGCCTATATAGGCGTTCGCCGACAGCACGCGATCCCTGACAGTTGAGAGCGGCTCGCCGGTCTCCATGTTGGCCAATGGATGGCCGGCGGCCATCAGCTCGTCGAGGCGGCCGAGGAGATCGTCGCCCGTGACGACTCCGATCCGGAGCTTACCTTTGGCGCCGACTTTCTCAGCCATCGCCTTCACCGCAGCCGCGCACGCGGGCGGATTCACTCCACCCGCGTTGGCGATCACCTTCACTCCGCGCTCGAGAACAGCCGGCAGAACGCTTTCCATCGCGCCGACGAAGTCCCGGGCGTATCCCATCGAAGGATCGCGCTCCTTCTGCTTCTGCAGAATGGACATCGTGACCTCGGCGAGATAGTCGAGCATGAGGTAATCGACCCGTCCGCCTTCCACCTGTCGCCGCGGAGCATCGAGATCGTCGCCCCAGAATCCCTGACCGGCTGCAACCCGCACCATCCTCTTCAACTGGTTTCTTCTCCGAGGTGCGGCGGAAGCACGAAGGGACCGAGATGCGGCCCAGGATTGTGGAGAGCGGCGCGGAGAGCGAGGCTCAGCATCTCGCGCGTGTTCTCGGGATAGACGATGGCGTCGACGAATCCGCGCGCCGCCGCATATCGGGCGTCAAGCTGATGCTCGTAGTCACCGCGCATCTCGTCGACTGCCTTCGACAGGTCTGCGTCGACCGCGGCTCCTTTTTTCTTCGCAGCTTCGAGTGCCGGCCCGTGAACGGCCTGGATCGCGGACTCACCTTCCATCACACCCATCCGGCCGGTCGGCCAGCTAAGAATGAAATCGGGATCGAACCCCTGACCAGCCATCGCGTAGTAACCGGCGCCCGAGGCGTGATTCACGGTGAGCACGATCTTCGGCACGCGCGCTGTGGCCATGGCTTCGACGAAGCGCGCGCCCGCTCTGATGATTCCTTCCTGCTCGGCCTCGGTGCCAACCATGAAGCCGGAGACGTCCTGCACGAACAGCAACGGAATTCCCAGCCGGTCACAGCGATCGATGAAGTAGGCAACCTTTTCCGCGCTCTCCGTATAGACGATGCCGCCAAACCGTGGCCTCTCTCCTTCCCGCCCCTTGATAAGGCCACGCTGATTCGCGATCACGCCGACGGTAATCCCATCGACTCGGGCATCACCGCAGATCATTTCCTTGGCGATGTCCTTCTGAAACTCGTCGATTGCGCCGTTGTCGAGGATCACGCTGAGCACGGCGTGCATGTCGTACGACATTCGATGGTCGGTGGGAAGAAGCTGATATAGCTCGTCTTCGTTGCTTGCCTGATCGCCTTGGCCGGCAACTCTTGGCAGCAGAGCGACATCGCGGCTCGATGTCGGGAGCCGCTCGACGAGGTCACGTATCTTCGCGATGCACGCTTCGTCGTTGTCGAGAGCGTAGTGCGCGACACCGCTGATCTCGGTATGTGTCGACGCGCCGCCCAGCGTCTCCGAATCGACGACCTGTCCGGTTGCGCCCTTCACGAGATTGGGCCCGCCCAGTCCCATGAACGACGTGCCCTTCACCATCAGGATCACGTCCGAGAGCGCTGGGAGATACGCCCCACCGGCGATGCACTGCCCCATCACCGCCGCGATCTGCGGAATGCGCAGATAACGCCGCATGATGGAGTTGTAGTAGAAGATGCGCGCGGCCCCGTACTGCCCTGGAAAAACTCCTTCCTGGTACGGGAGATTCACTCCGGCGGAATCGACGAGATAAACGATCGGGATGCGGCAGCGCATCGCAATCTCCTGAGCCCGGAGAATTTTCTTGATCGTCTCGGGCCACCACGATCCCGCCTTGACGGTCGCGTCGTTGGCAACGACCACCGTCTCGCGCCCGTGTACTCTCACGAGCGCCGTCACGACACCTGCCGCTGGAGCTTGCCCTTCGTACTGGTCGTGCGCCACGAGCAGTCCGATCTCGAGCATGCTCGACCCGGGGTCGCGCAGCAGCTCCACGCGCTCGCGGGCCGAGAGCTTCCCCTGCTTGTGCAACTTGTCGAGTCTCTTCGCTCCGCCTGCTTCGCGGAGTTTCGCCTCGAGCGATCTGGTCTCGTCGCTCAGCTCGCGGAGCCGGTTGCTCACTACGTTTCCTGTTTTTCGCGCGTGGCGAACCACTCCTTGATGTACGCGATCAGCTCAGTGGTTGGAGTGCCGGGCCCGAAAAGCCGGCCGATGCCGCGCGCTTCGAGAGCGTCGACGTCTTCCTTCGGAATGATTCCGCCGCCGGTTATCAGGACGTCATCGCGTCCCTGGGCGCGGACGAGGTCCTGGACGCGCGGGATGAGAGTCATGTGCGCCCCACTCAGGATCGAGAGGCCGATCACATCGACGTCTTCCTGGATCGCAGCGGTCGCGATCATCTCCGGCGTTTGATGCAGGCCCGTGTAGATCACTTCCATCCCGGCATCGCGGAGGGCCGCGGCGACGACCTTGGCGCCGCGGTCATGTCCGTCGAGGCCAGGCTTGGCGACGAGAACTCGTATTGGTCTCATAGAGACCTCAAAGCTAGCGACCGTCGCGCTCGCGTGGCAAACTCGCTGAAGAGCGGCCCCGGGGCATCATGCACGCGCCAATCGCATGGCCGCGTGCATGGTGTTTCCGCAGGATTGAAAACCAGTTGGCCGTTACTTGCCCGTGTTCACGAACTGAATGCAGTCACCCTGGTTCTTGAATTGTGGGCTGTCGAATGTCTGCCAGCCGCCATTTTTGCAATCGTCGCTGCTCGTTGGACCATTGCCAGACTTCATCGAAAAAGCGTCTATGACAAAGCCCTTGCCGAGATTCGCCGGCGCGGCTGTGCCACCAGTGCGGAAGAGGATTCGATTGACGATCGGCGTCTTTCCACCATGCGACGCCGCCTCGGAATCGTACCGATAGTAGTTCTCCCAGCTGGTTCCAGTGTGCTTGAGCGCACCGTCGACGTATACCCTCACAACGTCGTTGCTCGGCCCGGTGACAAAATCCATTGTCACCTTGATCGTGTGCGGCACCCGTCGATCGAGGCCGGAAGCCACGTTGGTGGGGCCTACGAAATTCGCTGGATTATCCGTGCCCTGCACGTCGAAGAAGTTGATATCGAGGCCCTCCGGCGTATCCGTCATCTGTACCCAACTCATTCGGGAACCATCGCCGCGATCTGGACTCGCGACGACCGAGAGATCAGGCTGTTCTGCTCCTGGCACCGTCGACGCGAAATCCCACTGTGCCTCAAAGTGATTTCTTGGCGTGCCCGGAATGACCGCGAATCCACCGCTCTCAGCGTCCGATTCGCCCGCGGCGTTGGCCAGCCGCTTGGAGAAGGTCTGATCGCCGAAACAACCACTTGTCGCGGCATTGGATATCCGCAGGCTCTGCAAACCGAACGCCGGATAGCTATACGAAGGCTGCGTCGCATTCACCACGACCTGATGATCGTACAACGCGCAGCCGCTCCCGGATGCGCCGAGGCTCGTCCAATCATCCTGACCGTTGATCGAACCCGGGACGTACCATACACCGGCTGACAAAGGCTCGAAGTTGACCGCCACCTGTGCGCCTGGAAGCACTGCAAAGGCCGGGGCAATTGTCGCGGCATCTCTCGCTTGAGGGGCATCGGTGATGCTTCGCTCGGCGCAGGCCGCGGCCGATAGCCCGATGATCAGAATCCCACTTTTTCTCAATAGCGCGTCCATTGAATCCCCTTTGTGTGCGTAATCATTCGCTTCCAACCACGAGGCTCAGACAGGCACGGACGGGGCCATACTTCAGGTTACTCTCTAGGTTACTCTTTCCTCGCGACTAGAAGCATCTCTGATGAGCTTCGCCGGAGTGGTCGATCGTTGAATCCGTCGTAGCCCTGCTCTACGACGAGCCCGGCGTCCGCGCAGAGCTCTGAGAGGCGCGTGGCGGTATAGAGCCTGAGCCGGTGCTCACGAGTTCCTTCTTTCGAGCCTTTCCTCCACGTCGAATGCACGCTGAGTAACCCGGAGAGCGGATCGAACTGGCGCTCCTGGGCGAACAGCGTCCCGTCCGACGTCCACCAATCCCGCGCGAGAAATCGGGCCATGACACCGTCCCGGCTTCCGCCGTGCCAGACTAGCGTTCCCCCCGGTTTGAGCACGCGAGCGAATTCCTTGATCACGCGAACGTCGTCGGACGGATGCGCGAAGAATCCGAATGAGGTGAAGAGATTGAGCACCGCATCGAACCGCTTCGTCCACCCAAGGGGCATCTCCCGCATGTCGCCCTGCGTATAGCGAAGATTCTTGCCTGTGCCGCGTTTGCGCGCTACGTCGAGTAGCTCCTGCGAGTAGTCGAGCCCGTCCACGTCATAGCCGGACTCGGCGAGGAGGTGCGCGTGGCGCCCCTGCCCGCACGGCACATCGAGCACGCGCGCGCCAACCGGCAGCTCGAGGAGCTCAACGAGACGCGCTACTTCGTGGCGATCGCGCTCGGGCGTGAAGAGAAGGCCGTATTCCCGGAGATAGTGGGCGTCGAAAGCAGACTCCCACCACTCGCTCGATTTCTTCAGAAGAAAACTGGCTCGCGGTAGGCGCCGAACACGGTCTCCATTGCGGCGCGGATCTCGTACAGCGTGCAGTAGGCGCGGGCGCAGTCCAGGATGTGGGGCATGAGGTTCTCGGAAGTCTTCGCCGCCTCGCGCAGCGCATCGAGCCTCTTCTCGACGAGCGAGCTATCGCGCGAAGCTCGCATTTTCGCCATGCGCTGTTTCTGCTCGCGCTCCGTCTCTTCGGCGATCTTGAGGGTCTCGATCTCGAGCTCCGGCTCACTCGTGACGAACTCGTTCACCCCGACGATTACTCGACGATGCTGCTCGATCTCCCACTGCTGCCTGGCCGCCGACTCGTTGATCTTCCGCTGGAGCCAGCCCGTCTCGAGGCCGCGCACAACGCCACCGACTTCCTCGATCTGCTTGAAATAATCCTCGGCTTCGCGCTCCAGCTCGGTGGTAAGCGTCTCGACATAGTAGGATCCGCCGAGAGGATCGATGACGTTCGGAACTCCAGTCTCGTAGGCAAGAATCTGCTGCGTGCGAAGCGCCACCTGCACCGACTCCTCCGTCGGCAGGGCGAACGTCTCGTCCATCGAGTTTGTGTGAAGCGACTGCGTGCCGCCGAGTGCCGCGGCCATCGCCTGATACGCGACGCGCACGATGTTGTTCATCGGCTGCTGCGCGGTCAGCGTGACGCCCGCTGTCTGGGAATGAAAGCGCATCATGAGCGAGCGCGGATCCTTGGCGCCGTAGCGATCCTTCATGTGGCGCGCCCAGATGCGACGCGCTGCACGGAGCTTTGCTATCTCTTCGAAGAAATCGTTGTGGATGTCCCAGAAGAACGAAAGCCGCGGGGCGAACGTGTCTACGTCGAGGCCGCGCGCGATCCCGCGCTCAACGTACGTGAATCCATCCGCGAGCGTGAAGGCGAGCTCTTGCGCGGCAGTCGCGCCGGCTTCCCTGATGTGATACCCGGAGATCGAGATGGTATTCCACTGCGGCACGTGCTCGGCCGACCACTCGAAGCAGTCGACGATGAGCCGCAACGCCGGCTCGATGGGATAGACCCACGCGTGCTGGGCCATGTACTCCTTCAGAATGTCATTCTGGATCGTCCCGCGAAGCTTCTTCGAGTCCACACCCTGCTTGTCGGCGGCCGCAATGTAGAAGCAGTAGAGAATCACCGCGGGACCGTTGATCGTCATGGACGTCGAGACCTGGTCGAGCGGAATTCCGTCAAACAGAGTCTCCATGTCGGCGAGGCTCGAGATCGCGACGCCGCACTTGCCGACTTCTCCCTCCGATCTCGAGTGGTCGGAGTCATAGCCCATCAGCGTCGGGAAGTCGAATGCAACCGAGAGTCCCGTTTGCCCCTGCGCGAGAAGGAACTTGTACCGCTCGTTCGTGTCGCGTGCGCTGCCGAATCCGGCGAACTGCCGCATCGTCCACAAGCGGCCGCGATACCCGGTCGGATGAACTCCACGGGTGTACGGATAGAATCCGGGCATGCCCAGCGCTTCGGCGCTCGTCTCGGCGGCATCGAGCGGCGTGTAAATGGGCTGGACTTCCTTCTCGGAATTCGTGAACGCGATATCCCGGACCTCGCCCTTCTCGTACCGCTTTCGCCATTCGGCGACTTCCTTGCGAAGCAGGCGCAGCTCGGCGCTCTGCTCCTCAATGGTCGCGATCAATTCGCTGTCGGCGGCGCCGTTGGAGCTGGGACTCTTGAGTTTCGTCATTTATTCTCTTCTCCACGTACGAGCTGACCGCTCTGACGCAACAGCTGATCGGCAACGGCAAATGGCGTTGCGCTTCCCTGCTCGACCGATGGCAGCTGTGCCTCGAGCCAACTCATGGTCCCGGTGTCCTTCCACAGCCGTCCGCGCACCTTTTGCTCGACGACATCCATCACGCGCTCGCGCATCCGTTCGCGTCTGCGCACGTGCAGTTTTCCGCTCTGTTCAAGATAAGCGAAGTGACGGTCCAACGCCGCGACGAGCTCCACGATTCCCTCTCCCTTGGTCGCTACAGCGCTCAACACGGGTGGCGTCCACTCGACAGGGTTGGCCTCGGCTGCGGCTTCCCGCGCGGCACGCGCGGGGTTCATGCGCTTGAGATCCACGCCGTGGTGCGCGGGCACACTGCCAAATGAGACTCCTTTTCGGAGGCCGAGCATCAGCTCGACATCGTTGCGCAACCGGTCTGCTCCGGGGCGGTCCGCCTTGTTGACGACGAAGATGTCGGCGACTTCCATAACACCCGCCTTGAGCGTTTGAATCGAGTCACCTGATTCGGGGACTAGCACGAGGAGAGTCGAGTCCGCCGTCCGCGCGACGTCGAGCTCTGACTGGCCGACGCCGACAGTCTCGATCAGCAGCCGGTCGAAACCAAATGCATCGAGAACGTCCGCGACCTCGCGAGTGGCCGCCGCCAATCCTCCGAGCGAGCCGCGTGTCGCCATCGAGCGGATGAACACCCCCGGATCGAGTGCAACGCTTTCCATGCGGACGCGGTCACCGAGCAGCGCGCCGCCTGTGAATGGCGACGTCGGATCTACCGCGATCACTCCAACCCGGAGTCCTGCGTCACGAAACTTCTTTACCAGAAGCGCCGTGATGGTGCTTTTCCCGGCACCCGGCGGCCCCGTCAACCCTATGCGGCGTGCGCGACCGGTTCGCGGGTGCAGATCACTGAGTATCTCCTCGAAGCCCTCGCGATGGTTCTCGACGATGCTGACCACACGCGCGAGCGCCGCGGGCTTGCCGGCGTTGAAGTCGTCGATCGTGCGCTTAGAGGACACGCGCGAGAATCCTTTCCTGTCGCCGCCACATCGGTGATGCTGTTCGCGCAGCCCCGCTCGGATGGTCGTCACCGAGAACGTGAAGTGTTCCGTGTACCACCAGCCGCAGCAGCTCCTCTCCGCCCGAGATTCCCTGCCGCTTCGCGTTCTCGCGGGCAACCTCGGCGCAGATGTAGATATCTCCGACTACGGCGCTGCTCTTCCCGGTGCGTCCGAGTCCGAACGAGATCACATCCGTCGGACCGTGGTGGCCGAGATAGCGGTGGTTCAGATGCGACATTGTGGCCCGCCCCACGAACGTGATTGATAGCATCGCATCCTTCACGCGCTCCGCCCTAAGGGCTGCGATTGCTGTTTCCCTGACTCGCGCGCGCGACACGGTGAGACGTCGCACGCTGGATGATATGTCGATCGCTATCCCGCGCGGAGGAGTCTTCATTCACCCTTCCCGCGCATTGGCGCTCAGACTCCCGAATCCTCTGCGTAAGCCTTGATTATCTCGCGCACGAGGCGATGCCGTACGACGTCGGCGTCGGTGAGGTAGTAGAAGCCGATTCCGTCGATCCCCGGCAGGATCCGCTCGATCTGCACGAGACCGGAATCTTCCCTCTTCGGCAAGTCGATCTGCGTCTTGTCACCGGTGATAACCGCCTTCGAGTTAACGCCGAGGCGGGTTAAAAACATCTTCATCTGCGCTGTGGTCGCGTTCTGAGCTTCGTCGAGAATGACGAAGGCGTCGGCGAGCGTGCGTCCGCGCATGTAGGCGAGTGGCGCGATCTCGATAGTGCGGGTCTCGAGCGACTTCTGCACGCGTTCGTGCGGCATCATGTCCTCGAGGGCGTCGTACAACGGGCGCAGATACGGATCGACCTTGGCCTGCATGTCGCCGGGAAGGAATCCAAGGCTCTCGCCTGCTTCCACGGCAGGACGCGCGAGTACGATGCGCCGTACCCTCTTCCGCGCGAGCGCGTCAACGGCGGCTGCAACCGCAAGATATGTCTTCCCTGTTCCGGCCGGCCCGATTCCGATGACGATGTCGTTCTCCGCCATAAGCTTCATGTACTCGGCCTGTCCGCTCGTCTTCGCCTGGATGATTTTCCGGACGCCGGGAAGGACAATGCGGGTCTCGCTGTCAGTGCCGTTGCCGTTCCCTTCGCGCGGCCCTTCGATGCTCATGCGGAGAACGTCGTCCGCCGTTAGTGGCATCTGCTGCTTGGCGGTGTCGATCATCCGCTGCGCGATTGGGATCGCGCGCGCGACCGACTCCGCATTTCCGCTGATCGCCAGCGTCTCCCCGCGAAGCGCGATCTTCGCTCCGGTCTGTCGCGCAAGCTCGATCAGGTTTTCGTCGTTGACGCCGGCAAGCGTCAGCATGTCCGCCCCTTCAGTCGAGAGGCGCTGAATGGTTGTCTCTTCGCTCACGTCAGCTCGTCATTGTCTGAAGGTGAAGCTCCTTTAGATCTTCGGGCGGAACGACCGAGGGCGCGTCCTCGAAGAGCGCTCTCGCCGCAGTGGTTTTCGGAAAAGCAATCACATCGCGGAGTGACGTCGCTCCCGCGAGCATCATCGCGATTCGGTCGAACCCGAGCGCGATGCCCCCGTGCGGAGGCGCGCCCGCGCTCAGCGCGTCGAGCAGAAATCCGAAGCGGGCCTGCGCGTGCGCGGCGTCGACGCCCAGGAGTGACAACACCCTCTTCTGGAGCGCAGGATCATTGATGCGGATACTCCCGCCACCAAGCTCTGTTCCGTTCAGCACGACGTCGTAGGCAAGCGCACGCACTTTCTCCGGCGCCGTGTCGAGAACCTTGCTGTCCTCAGGATTCGGTGCCGTGAACGGGTGATGGACGGAGCTGAGCGATCCATTCTGCTCCCGAATGAACAAGGGGAAATCGGTAACCCAAAGAAACGATCTCTTATCTTCGGACACCATTTCAAGCCTGCGCGCAACATCCTGCCGGACCCGGTCCAGCGCGGGGTTGGTCACGTGCTCCGGACCGGCGACCAAGAGAGCGAGCTCGCCCTCCTTGATCGCCAGACGCTCCGCCGCGCCTTCGCTCAGGAATTTCGCAGCTGGACCTTCGAGTCCACCTGGGCCGCGCTTCAAGCGAATGAGGCCACCGGAACCCGCGGATTTGGCAATTGCCTCGATCTCATCGACCTGCTTGCGAGAGAGCGATGCTCCGCCAGGAATCCTGATGCCCCGCACTCGTCCCCCAGCAGCTAGGACAGAATTCGCGACGCCGAACTCGGATCCGCGGAACACGTCGCTCGCATCGAACACCTCGAGCGCGTAGCGCAGGTCGGGGCGGTCTGACCCAAACCGCTCCATCGCATCGGCGTAGGTCAGGCGCTCGAACTTCGGTGGAATCTCGTAGCCGGACTCCCTAAACAGCACGGAGAGCATGCCCTCCGTGAGAGACATGATGTCCTCAGGGCCGACGAACGATGCTTCGATGTCGATCTGCGTGAACTCCGGCTGTCTGTCGGCGCGGAGATCCTCATCGCGGAAGCAGCGCGCAATCTGGAAGTACCGGTCGAAGCCCGCGATCATCAGCAGCTGCTTGTAAAGCTGCGGCGACTGCGGAAGCGCATAGAACTCGCCCGGATGCACTCGGCTCGGGACGATGTAGTCGCGCGCACCTTCCGGAGTCGGCTTGGTAAGAATCGGCGTTTCGATCTCCAGAAAGCCGCGCTCGTCCAGGTACCGGCGTGTCGCCTGCTGGAGCTTGTGGCGGTGAATCAGATTCTTCTGCAGCTCGGAGCGGCGCAGGTCCAGGTTGCGATGTTTGAGTCGCAGCTCTTCGGCCGGCAGCTTCTCTCCCCTTCCGTGCGCCACTGGAATCGCGGGAGTTTCGGCGGGGCCGACGATCTTGAAGTCACGGGCTCTCACTTCAATCTCCCCCGTCTCCATCTCGGCGTTCCGCATCTCTGTGGGACGCGCGGCGACTTCGCCCTCGATCGTGATCACGGTCTCGAGACCGAGCTTGCCGGCGCGCTCGATTATGTCGACGGGAGTCCATTTCGGGTCGAACGACACCTGGACGAGTCCGGCGCGATCGCGCAGGTCCAGGAAGACGATCCCACCGAGGTTCCGGGTGCGGTGTACCCAGCCGCCGAGGGAAACTTTGGCGCCGACGTGAGAAGCTCTTAGCTCACCGCCAAGATGAGTGCGCTTAGACGTCGCGAAACGGGACGTAGGAGGCGAGGAGGTCAGCGCCGGGATGTGTGGGTCGAATTAGCCATCGAGAGGGGTTAAATTTAGTAGTTGCATAGACTTGGTGGAAGGAGCATGGTGCAAGAAAAGACAAATCGGGAGGCTGCCTCCCCGAAACAGAACCTCCTGAACGTGCTCCCATCGGAAGCTGAGGATCTGCTGAGGAGTTTTGCCGTCGAGCACGGCGAGAAGCCGTTCCGCGGCTCACAGGTGGCGCGGCACCTTTGGCAGAGTCCGGTCGCGACCTTCGCGGATATGTCCGACTTGCCGGCCGCGTTTCGCACCTTGCTCGACGAGCACTTCACGATACCGCGCCTCGCGCTCGCAATGCGGCAGACGTCCAGCGACGGCACCGAGAAGTTTCTCTTCCGCCTCGACGACGGCGAGCACATTGAGACGGTCGCGATACCGGACGGCTCGCGCCTTACGCTTTGCGTATCGTCCCAGGCTGGATGCGCGCTCCAATGCGCGTTCTGCGCGACGGGTGCCATGGGATTCAGCCGCAATCTGCAGATGTTCGAGATCGCCGGACAGGCCCGCGAGATGCGTTTGCTTTCGCCACCCAAGCTGGTGACGAACATCGTTTTCATGGGAATGGGCGAGCCTTTGATGAATTGGAAGGCGGTCGATCCGGCTCTCACAGTACTCAATTCACCGGCTGGCCTTGGCATCGGCGCACGGCACATCACCGTCTCCACGGTTGGTGTGCTTCCGGGAATCGTCGCCCTCGGACAAAGGGGCGAGCAGTTCCGTCTTGCAATCTCGATCCACGCGCCGAACGACGAGCTGCGGCAGTCGCTGATGCCAATCAACACCAAGTACCCGTTGGCGAGCGTGATCGACGCAGCCAAGGTTTTCGACCGCCGCATCACATTCGAGTACGTAATGCTGGGCGGAATCAACGACGGGGCGGAGCACGCTGTGGAGCTCGCGGCGCTGGCGCGGGAGTGCCGTGCGTTCGTGAATCTCATTCCGCTGCATCCCGGAGGTGCGGGAGATTTCACGCCCAGCTCCCCGGAGCAGATCCATTGGTTCGCGCGTCGCCTACGGGCAGAGGGCGTCGAGGTCGCGGTGCGAAAGAGCCGCGGGATGGACATCGCCGCGGCGTGCGGACAGCTACGGGTGGAACGGCAGCGGCGGCGCGCGCCAGTCGGCGCCGATGAGGACGGTAACGTCCAGGTAGCGTGAGCTGTCAGGACGCTCGACGACGGGAGCATTCATCGCTCTGCCGACGAGACGCGCCCACTCCGGATGCGACGACCGGTCGTAGACGATGGAAGTAGGCCGCTGCTCGCTCACGTTTCCCGATCCCACCACGTCGAATCCGCGATCCCGTAAATAGAGGGTCGCTTTGCGCGCGAGACCCTTCGTCTTCGTCGCGTTCAGGACTTCGACTTTGATCCGAACTCCCTCGGGAGCACGCGCGTCATCGGGCGCATAACTCTCGGTCCGGCTCGACCGCCAGCTCCACACCTGCCATGCGATCCAGCCGATTCCGCACAGAATCAGAAAGACGAGAATGATTCTGCCGTAACGCCGTCGGCGGCGGGGAGGCTGCTCGCTCACCTCAGACTATTCCAGAGCTCGACGGTTTCGGGGAAAATGTGATTGCCCTCGCGCACCGACCACTCGAGGCGAAAGCGGACGACCTGTCGAAATACGCCGTCGAAGTTGTGTGGCACCTGACTGGCGAGAAAGCCGCGATCCTCGGCGAGGAATTTCCGGCCGGGCTCGAGGTAGTCCGCCATGTAGAGCGCGCGGCCCGTCTGATCCCACTTCGCCGATCCGACCGTGTGGTAGCGAATCGCAGTGAGGAGATTCTTTCTCCGCTCTCCTTCCGCCTCCAGCTTGATTGCCACCGCTGGTCCGTGGAGTAAGCCGTCGGGTGAAGTCTTGTCGCCGGTGATTTTTCGCAGCTCGTCGAGCGGCGCGTCGCGAAGCGCGTCGTGCCAGGTGCCGGCGTCGATCCACGTGTTCGCTTCGTCGGAGGTGAGGCGCATCGCCGCGCCCCACGCACGCAGCAACGAGGTCACGCGCTGGATATGTGCAAACCGCCGTTCACTCACTTGTGCCCAAACGGGCATTCCGGAAGCCTGCAGCTGCACCATCAGAAGATGATGTTGTCGATCAGTCTGGTTTCACCCACCCGGACGGCGCCCACAGCTGCATCGCCGTGTCGCACCGTGTTGACGCGCTGAAAGGTGTCCGCGTTCACTACCGCCAGGTAGCGCGGAGTAAGTCCAGCCACGCGCTCGAGCATGCGCCAACCTGTCGCCTCGAGCGCGCTCGCCCGCCGTTCGCCCTTACCAAACACTTCGCGCATCGCGAACAGCGCCTTCGACAGAATGCGTCCGAGCTCACGGTCTTTCGGCGACAGGTAACGGTTCCGGCTCGACATGGCCAAGCCGTCCGGCTCTCTCACGATCGGGACCACATGGATGCCCACCGGGAAGTTGAGATCGCGAACCATTGCCTTCACGACGGCAACCTGCTGCAGATCCTTTTGCCCGAACACCGCGACGTCCGGCATCACGATGTTGAACAACTTGGCGACGACTGTGAGCACTCCCTCGAAATGATGCGGCCTCACCGCGCCCTCCCACTCTTTGCCGATGCTTCCGGGGTGGACGAGAATTACCGGCGCGTGTTCGGGGTAGATGTCTTCTTTCGCCGGAGTGAACATGAAATCGACTCCCCTCTCCGACGCCAGCTTTGCGTCCTCGTCGAGCGTGCGCGGGTAGCGGTCAAAATCCTCGCTTGGCCCGAACTGAAGCGGGTTGACGAACACGCTCATCACGACGATGTCGGCCACCCGCTTCGCCTCGTCGACGAGCGTGAGGTGGCCTTCGTGCAGGGCGCCCATCGTAGGAACAAACGCGATGCTCTGCTCTTTCTCCCGCGCGTTGGCCACCACGCCCCGCATCTCCCCAATCGTCTCGACGAACTTCATGCTAGAAGCTGTGCTCGGCATCCGGATATTGGCCGGTTCGCACATCACTCGCCCAGCTGCCGATTGCCGTGCGGACTTCTTCTGCCATCTCCGCATACTTCTTCAGGAACTTCGGCTGGAACGTGTCGTTGAGCCCGAGCACGTCCGGAAGAACGAGAACCTGACCATCGCACTTGGGTCCGGCGCCGATTCCAATCGTCGGAATTCCCACTGCCGCGGTGATTCTCTCGGAAACGGCGGCGGGAACGAGCTCCAACACGATCCCGAACGCCCCCGCCTGCTCGAGGCCCATTGCCTCAGTGATGAGGCGTTCCGCGCCCTCCGCTTCACGTCCCTGCACTCTTGGCCCGCCAATCGTGTTGACCGACTGCGGCGTGAACCCGATATGAGCCATCACCGGTATGCCCGTACGCACCAGAGCGTGGACCGTGTCGAGCATCTCGGGGCTTCCGCCTTCGACCTTCACAGCACCCACTCCTGTCTCCTGGATCGCGCGTCCGCAATTGAGCACCGCGCTCTCGATGCTTGCCTGGTAGGACAGGAAAGGCATGTCGATGATTATTAAAGCTCGCTTGACGCCGCGACGCACCGCCGAGGCGTGGTAGATCATGTGATCCAGCGTCACGGGAAGTGTCGACGAGTAGCCCATCACGGCTGTGCCCACGGAATCACCAACAAGGATTGCGTCGACGCCGGACTCATCGACGAGTCTCCCGAACAACGCGTCGTACGCGGTCATCACCACCAGCTTCTCGCCCTTGCGCTTCCGCTCCGCGAAATCGCGAACCGTTACGGGCCGCTGCTCTGCCTTTGTCTTATCCAACGCGGGAGCTCCTCAATTCTGCCAGCTCTCTCAGCCAGAAATCGCGATTCGATAGCTCCGGATGCGGCACGGTCAGCCCGGGCTGGCGCACGCTCTGGTTCTCGAATAGCACGATATCGAGATCCAGCGTGCGCGGACCCCAGCGCTCATTGCGGACGCGGCCTGCATCGACTTCGATTTGCTTGAGCTCGACTAGCAGGTCCTGCGGCGAAAGCTCCGTTTCGATAGCGATCATCTGATTGAGAAAGGGGCCCTGAGAAATCGGTCCGATCGGAGCGGTCTCTTCGGCGTCGGTTTGATCCAGCACCCGCGTATTGGCGAGCGACGAGATCGCACGCCGGGCCTGCGCCAAAAATACCTCACGCTGGCCGAGATTGGAGCCGAGCGCTATGTAGGCGACATCTCTCACGCACGCTCTCGCTCGAGAGCTACCTCTGCGTACGCGAGCGGCCCCGGCAGCGCAACGTTGGGTTTGCGCACGGCGATCCGAACGCGCTCGACGAGCGGAAGCGCCAATGCGCGCTCCGCGATGCGCTCTCCAACTTCCTCCAGGAAGTTGGTGTGTCCCTGGGTCACCACTTCCGCCACGAGGTCGTAAACGCGACGATAGTCCACGATATCCTTGGCAGTAGGCCGGGCCCCGCTCCGGAGCACCCACAGCGACGCATCGACCTCGATCGACTGCGCGATCTCGGCCTCGTGGGGCAGCACGCCAATGCGCGCGTGAAAGCGCATCGCCTTGAGCGTTACCACATCGGTTTCCTTCGCCGCGCTAGCCATCAAGTGCCTCTCTCAAACTCCGAGTCAGTTTCAGAACTTCGTTCGCACCAGTTTCGGCGGCTCTCACGAGCGCGCTGCCGACGACAACACCATCGGCAATCTTGCCCACGCTGCGCGCCTGCTCGGGATTGGAAATCCCGAATCCAACGCAGATGGGAAGCGTGGTTGCCGACCGCAGACGACGGATGCTCTCGGGCAGCGACGTCGCGGTCTTTTCCTGAACGCCCGTCACTCCGAGCCGGCTGATAAGATAAACGAATCCACTTCCGTGCCGCGCGATCTCGGCCATTCTGTCGAGCGGTGTCGTGGGCGCGACGAGCCGAATGAACGCGAGCGGGCTATTGCCGAGCCATTCTTCGCGCGCCGGGTCGGCGCCGACAGGGATGTCAGTAACGAGAATCCCACTTGCGCCCGCGTCGGCTGCCCGTGTCAGAGCGTCGGGGCCGGCGGCCAGAATCGGATTCAGGTAGCTGAACAGGATGACGGGTACTTCGAGCTTCGCGCGCTCGATGAGGGCGAGCGCTCCGTCGTAGGTCATTCCCTGCTCTAGTGCACGCTGCGAGCTTGCCTGAATTATCGGCCCGTCAGCAATGGGATCGGAAAATGGAACGCCGAGCTCGATGATGTCCGCACCGCCCTCCACGAGCGCATGGAGCGTCTCGAGCGAGCGAGCAAGATCGGGATGGCCCGCCGTGACGTAGCAGACCAGCGCGCGACGAGATTCTTTTCGGAGCGCGTCGAAGCGGCGCGCGATTGAGTTAGATGAGGTAGTCGCCGGGGGTGATGCCATAGCGCTCGGGGTCGGCCGTCTTGATGATGGTCCTGGCATATTGCCCTCCTGCCTCCGGGACGGCCAGGTCCACCTGAAGCGGCGGACTGATCGTATTCCCCTGCGCATCGCTGATGATCTTGACGATCGGCCTCGACAGCGCCTCAGGATTCGGATTGGCGCCCGAGACAACGGCGAGCTCGAAAGTGTCGAGCACCACCAGTGTTCCCACGGGATAGATGCCCAACAGGTTGATGAACGCCTTTACCAGCACCTGATCGAGACCGCGGCGCGGATTGTCGCGCATCTCCTCGAGCACCGCGGACGGTGCCAACGGCTCGGTCTTGTAAACTCTCCGCGACGTTGCCGCGTCGTAGCCGTCAGCGATCGAGACGATCCTGCTCAGCAGGCTCGCCTGACGCGGACGGATGACTTTCGGGTAGCCCGTCAGATCGATCTTCATGTGATGTTCGTGACACACCGTCATCGCGCGGTACGAGAGCTCTTCCTGCTGGCGCCTGAACTGGAACAGCACCAGCACCCCGAGCCACGGATGCGCTGCCATCCATTTCCACTCGTCATCGGTGAGGCCACCGGATTTCTGCAGGATGTCCAGCGGGACGCGCGACTTCCCAATGTCGTGCATCAGCGCGGCGAGACCCAGCTCATATAGCTGGAGCTTGTTCATGCCGAGCCGGCGTCCAAGCGCGATCGAAAAGATACAGACGTTGACCGAGTGCGTGAACGTGTACTCGTCGTAGTCGCGGATCGCTGTCAGTCCGATCAGCGACGTTTCCTCGTTCAGCACCTGATCGACGATACCCTGAACGACTCGCTTGATCTTTCGGATATTGGGCGTCTTCCCGATGCGGACGGAGTTGATGACGTCCTTGGTGACGGCCACCGATTGGGAATAGGTGCGATTTGCGGCAGCCTTTGCTTCCTCGTTGAATTCCTTGTCGGTTGCGGTCTCGGTTGGTGCGTCGAGCTGGAACGTCTCGATCTTGGTGTCCTTGAGGCGCTCCATGATCTCCTTCAGCCTTTCGGCGGGTGCGGTCTTGGTCTCACCGCCCAGGAGGGACAACAACAGCGTCCAATCGCGCGCGCTTCCATGCGTTCCGACGTGGATGGCGCCGATGCCGGCGAGCTTGCACAGTGTGAGGATGTGCCCGAACGTGGCGTAGTTGCTGAGATCGAGCCGCAGGCGGGTGGAGTTGATGAAGATGAACTCTCCCGAGATTCTGAACTCCAGCTCCCCCTCTTCAGCGCGCAGCTCCTCGGCCACCTGCGCGAGCTCGACGAGAGTCTTTTGCACCGCGCTGTGCTCGAGCGGATACAGCTTGATCGCGCGAAGCGCTGCGTAGAACGAGATCATGAAGTTCCTGCCGCCGCGGCGGACGTTCGCGCCAGTCTGCCTGTCTCCTTCGCTGCGAACCGTCTTTGTCGCTGGCTCGGTCACGCTCCGCCTCCGCGAATGGCGCGACTCACGGCGTTCCTGACGATGACGTCCTTCTCATTCGCGGCACGGCCAAGCGAGTCCGTTGCCTTCGTTGAATTGATCTTGCCCAACGCCATAGCCGCGCAGGCGCGCATCTCGGAATCGTCCTTCTTGCCCATGAATCCCTTGGCGTTCAGCAGATTATCGAGAAGCGGTACTCCGGCGTCGCCGCAGAGGAGTCCGTAGGCTTCGAAGAAGGCCATCTTCTCCGTCAGGTTGCCCTCGCGGAGGTCCTTCCCCTTGATCGCTGCCTCGATGCGCGGAAGAGCCGCCCGAAATGAGCGCGCTCCTATCGCTCGCACCGCGGCGATGCGCACCTCTCGATCTTCGTCGATTATCGCGCGCTCGAGCATTTGCATCGCCCCGGTCGAGCCGATCTCGGTGAGCGCATTGACGGCGGCAACGCGCATGTTCGACTCGCCGACGGTGAGCATCTTTCCAAGCGCCGGCACCGCCGCCGGCGATTTGAGCGCGGCGGCGCGCCGGATTGCCTGGAGCACCACCGCTTCGTCGTCCGATCCAATCAGACGAATGAGCTCGGCGCTGTACATGCTCGCCAGACGACTCGCGGCAACCTCGAGCAGCATCTTGAGCTGAGGGTTGTTGCTGCGCCCGATCCAGCTGAGAATGGTCTCGAGAGCGCGGGGCTGAAGTATCCCGAACAGGTCATCGAGCTCGTGCTGCGGCGCGCGTAGCGGTGAATCCTCCAACGCCTGCAGGAGCTGACCAAGAGGTTTGGGATCGCTCATCAGCTCGTTGAGTTGCGTCAGCCGCAACTTCTGCGGCTCGAGTATCTCGGGAGCGCGATTCGCCGTGACTCCCGCTTCGCGCAGCAGGTACGCGGCGTTTCTATACTGTGCCGTGGAAAGGAGGATCAAAAGAAAGTAGTCCAGCAGGCCGCAGATCTCCTCCCGCACGGTAGGATCTTTTTGGTTCTCGAAGACATCGAGAAGCGACGCGATCACCGCCGGACGCAAATCGGTGGAGAACTCCCGCTTGATCTCCTGCTGCAGGTACTCGACTTCGCGATCGTCTAGGAAATACAAAGTCGAGTCAAAGTCATCGAGCTTGGCGATCGAGGATTGGGTCGACTGCAGTCCTGCTTCCGCCTGTGCCGGCGAAAGGATTTTCTCCTTCTGCTCAGCTCGCTCCATCGACTCGACGCCGGGTCCGGTTTCCTGCGTGAGATCGACATAGCGGTACTGCAGATCCTCAAACTCTCGCTCCCACATCAGTGTCAGCAGGTCATCATCGTCATCAGTCGCTTTCCTGACGCGCTGAAGGAGGTTGAAAAAGATTCCGAGCTCATCCTCCTCAAATCCCTTCATCAGCTTGAGCTCGCGAATTCCGTCCTTGTAAAGAAGCCACGCGACGTTGTCGGCAGTCCGGCCGCCTTCATCCATGACGACCCTGCCCTCCCATTCCAGGCGTGTCTCGACCACCTGCAGGTCGAGCTCGTCGGTGACCTTCCAGAGCGTGGCGAACGTCTCCTTGACGGCCTCGAGCGACCGCGCGTGCATCGGATTGTTGGGGAGATACAGCTGGTGGGCGCGGACAGCCTTGACGAAGGCCTTCAGCAGGTCGGTGACATGCACGATCGGAAACGACGGCTCTTCGAGCGGTTGCATCTCGGTCTTTGGTGGAACCGACGTTGTCATGCTGGAAGTAGCCCCATTTCAGTTATCTGCGCGAGATCCTTGTCGCCACGACCACTGATGCAGAGCAGCACCGCGTCGCTCTGGTTCCACCGGGCCTTCTCTTTGACGACCCAGGCGACGGCGTGTGACGTTTCGAGGGCGGGGATGATACCCTCCAGCCGACTGAGAATGGCGAGTCCTTCAACTGCTTCGTCGTCCGTAATCGATACGTAGAGCGCGCGGCCCGTCTCCTTGAGGTATGAGTGCTCGGGGCCGACGCCGGGGTAATCGAGGCCCGCCGAGATTGAATGAGCTGGGTGAACCTGGCCGTTCTCGTCCTGAAGCAGGTAGCTCAGGGAGCCGTGAAGGACCCCCGGCACGCCTCGTTGCAGCGAGGCCGAGTGCTCTCCGGTGTCGAGTCCCCTTCCAGCTGCTTCAACACCAATCAGCTCCACCGAGGCGTCAGGAACGAAGGGGTGGAAGATGCCCATCGCATTGGACCCACCACCAACACAGGCAACGACGCTCGATGGCGACCGTCCCGCCATTTCGCGCATTTGAGCCTTCGCTTCCCTGCCGATCACCGACTGGAAGTCGCGAACCATCCGAGGGTACGGGGCAGGACCCACGACCGACCCGATGATATAGTAGCTGTCGCCGACGTTGGTCACCCAGTCGCGGATCGCTTCGCTCGTCGCGTCCTTGAGCGTGCGCGTGCCCGAGAGTACCGGGACGACTTTCGCCCCCATGAGGCGCATTCGATAGACGTTGAGCGCCTGCCGCCGCATGTCCTCTTCGCCCATGTAGACAGTGCAGTCGAAGCCAAACCTGGCGCAGACCGTCGCCGTCGCCACACCATGCTGACCGGCTCCAGTCTCGGCGATGATGCGGCGCTTGCCCATCCGCTGCGCGAGGAGACCTTGGGCAAGCGCGCTGTTGATCTTGTGCGCTCCCGTGTGATTGAGGTCCTCGCGCTTGAGATACACGTCGCACCCAACGAGCTCGGAGAGACGAGGCGCGGAGCTCAGTGGTGACGGACGCCCGACGTACTCCTTGAGAAGTCTGTCCAGCTCCTTCTGGAAATCGGGATCGTGAACGGCTTCTTCGAACGCGGCGTTCAGCTCGTCAAGCGCCGGGATCAATGTCTCCGGCACATAGCGGCCGCCGAACGCGCCGAAACGGTGGGCGGTGTCCGTCGCCAAGCTAGTGTGACCTCGCGTGCGTTGCCGCCTCGTAGAACTCGCGCATCAGCCACGGATCCTTCACGCCCGGCTCGGTCTCGATGCCCGAAGACACATCGACCACGTCCGGAGCGAGCGTGCGGATCGCGCTCTCGACGTTTGTTGGCTTCAGACCGCCGGCGAGGACGACGGCGGAGCTCCCGCGATCACGGGCGAGATCGAGTGCCAGATCACTCCACGGGAGGGGTTGGCCCGTTCCGCCAAGACGCTTCTCGCTGCGCGCATCGAGCACGACTCCGTCCGCGCTGTCGAACAGCGTTTCGGCGTCGTGGGGAATGTGCGAGCCCGAGATCCGAATCGCCGCCCATATCTCGCCGCGAAAATGCTTGCGGATTGCTTTGACGTCGGCAGACGATGGATCGGCCTGGAGCTGTACGACGTCGAGGCGAGCCTCCTCGGACACGCGAGCAATTTCGTCAGGGTCGTTGGTTCCGAACACGCCGACGTGCTTCGCCGCTTTCCCGGCGGCGTCGAGAATTCTACGGGCCTGGGGAGGCGAAATGCGGCGAGGCCCGTCGGCGAAAATCACACCGACGTAGCTCGCGCCGATCTCGGCGGCAAGGGCGGCGTCCTGGGGGCGCGTCATGCCGCAGAATTTAACTTTTGCGAGCACCGCCGGTCCGCTGAATTCCAGTGAGGAATCTCACCGCTGATTCCGGATCTTGCGACCCCGATAGCTCCGATCCGACGAGCACCGCATCCGCGCCTGCCTGAGCGACGCGCTTCACATCTTCGGCCGACTTGATCCCGCTCTCAGCGATCGCGACCACATCACGCGGGATCATGGGGAGAATTCTGAGCGACGTCTTCGGGTCGATCTCCAGAGTCTCCAGATTCCTGTTGTTGACGCCCACCATCGTCGCGTTGACGGAGAGCGCGAGATCGAGCTCCCGCTCATCTCGTATCTCGAGAAGCACCTCGAGACCCACATCGCCGGCGGCGGTCACGAGCTCCCGCACTCGAGCGGGTGGTACCGCTCGCGCGATGACCAGTGCGGCCGACGCGCCCAACGCGCGGGCCTCGAGCATCTGCACGACGTCGACGTGAAAATCCTTCTTGAGCAGCGGAAGCGCGACGGCGCCGCGAGCGTTGGTGAGGTCCTCTGTCGACCCGCCGAATCTCGTTGGTTCGGTAAGAATCGAAACCGCGGCAGCTCCGCCCTTCTCGTAAGCTCTGAGTTGGCGCTGGAGATTTAGCCCCGGGTTGATCGCTCCCTTGGACGGCGACTCACGCTTGACCTCGGCTATCACTCCAACGTCCTGCCGGCGCAGCGCATCGCGAAAGGACGGTATTCCGGAGACGCTTCCGGCTGCCCGCCTGAGCTCAACTATACGGGAAGTCAGAGTTGCCGCTCTGGCGCGTGCCTCGTCCGTCAACGCACCGAGCACACCGGTCGGAGGAAACCAGACAGAAAGCGCTTGCGCTTCGGTCGATCTTCGGCTAACGTAGGAATTCGGCAAATGTTCGGTGGGATCGACGGACCGGTCCAGTTGTCAAACCAGCCGCGGAAAAGGGACATGTCGCTCACAAAACGCCAGCGGGAGATTCTGACCTACCTCGCCACCTACTCGGAAGAGCACGGCTACGCGCCAAGCTTCGAGGAGATCGCGACCCGGTTTAACTATAACTCCCTCGCGACTGTGCACGAGCATCTGACTAACCTCGAGCGCAAGGGCGTCATCAAGCGCGCCTACAACGAGAGCCGAGGAATCGAGCTGGTTCCGTCAGAAGTGTTCCCTCGGGCTGCTTCCCTTCAGCTCCTCGGAACGGTAGCGGCAGGTGTCCCGATAGAGGCTGTTCAGATTCCGGAGTCCATCAACATTCCCGAGGACCTCGTCCGCCGGAGCGGCAATCATTACGTCCTTCGCGTCCGTGGCAACTCCATGATCGACGAGCAGATCCGCGACGGCGATTTCGTGATCGTCAACGAGAAGCACACCGCCGACAACGGAGAGATGGTCATCGCGCTCATCGACGGGACGTCGGCTACGGTCAAGAAGTTCTATCGGGAGCGGGACGGGCGCATCCGGCTGCAGCCGGCGAACGATGCGATGAATCCCATTTACGTTCACGAGAACGATATCTCGATCCAGGGTATCGTCGTAGGGGTGTTGAGAAGGTTCTAGAGCTGGGCCTATCTAAGTCATTTTGCCACTGGGCTTTGTGTAAGCGCGTTTCAAGCTCGCCAAAACTGATTTCGCCTTGCCCGAGTCGATCGCTTTCGAGGCCGCGCCGACGCCTTCCTCGTACGATTTGACCCGCCCGCTCACATAGATTGCCGCTCCCGCGTTGAGCACAATTGCGGCTCGTGCGCCCTTTGGCCCGCCGCCGTCCAGGATCTTTTCAATCACCCGAGCGTTCTCGCCCGGCTCACTTCCGGCCAGGTCCTCGCGCGCGATTTTCTTGAATCCGTGCTCTTCGGGATGGATCGTCCAGCGGTTCGTAGACCCGTTTCGGACCTCGATGACATGCGTCGGTCCCAGGGGCGAGACCTCGTCCAATCCCGGTTCCCCGTGAACGACCAGCGCATGAACCGTCCCGAGCGCTGACAATGCTCCTGCGAGGACGGGCGCCCGTTCGAGATCGGCGACTCCAACCACCTGCCTCCCCGCCCTCGCAGGATTTGCCAGCGGCCCGACGATGTTCATTACCGTGGGAATCGCCAGCTCGCGCCTTACCGCGCCGACGTGCCGCATGGCGGGATGCATGAGCGGAGCGTACATGAAGACGATCCCGGCATCCCGGAGCGCTGCCTCCATCACGGGAATCGAGACTTCTATCGGTACGCCGAGGGCCTCCAGAACGTCGGCGCTGCCGCAGCGCGACGTGAATGAGCGGTTGCCGTGCTTCGCGATGCGCACCCCTGCACCCGCCGCCACGATCGCTGCCGCAGTGGAGATATTGAACGTCGACACCGCGCCACCGCCCGTGCCGCAGGTGTCCACAAGCCCGTCCGGATCTTCGGCCGCGATTGACACCATCGCCGAACGCAGGGCGCGCACGACGCCCGCCACCACGTCAGGACTTTCTCCAGTCGCGCGAAGCGCTGCCAGAAGCGCGGCGACCTGTACTCCCGTCGCCTGCCCCTGCATGATCACATCGAACGCCGCCTCGGCCTCTCCGGCCGTGAGGGGCTCGCGGAAGGCAAGCTTGTGAATGGCGCCCTGAAGCGCGTTCGCTGAGGGGGCGCTCATCGCTCGAACCTAAAACGACGAGGCTTGTTCTCTCGACGTGACGATCTGGAGCACCTCTTCGATCACCTTCCGCGAGTCCTGTCCGGCCATCGCCTCGCGGAGCGTCTGCTCGACGCGATAGATGATGTTGCTCTGCGTCTGCAGTGCCTCGCCCTGCGCGTGGAGCTGCACATGCGCCTTTTCGAGCTTCGTGACCGCTACTCGAACCTGGTCCTCAACCGCCGACAATCTCTGAGCTGTTCCCCGCGCCTCGACTGCTGCCACCTCGATCGCGCGTTTGAGCTGGGTGACTCGTATCGAGTCTCCTGTCCCCTTCCCGCTCAGAGCGGCCTGGGCCTCGATGAGTTTTCGCTGCAACTCGGCCATCGCCCTCGTGTGCTCCTCGTTGAGCGTCCGGGTGAGGTTCTCGAGCGCGCGGACCGCTTCCTCGCGCGCGCGCCGCTCCGCGAGTCGCGCAAATGCGAGCGCGAACAGGTCCACCGCAGGCGCGACTTTCTCCGACACTCTTTGTCCAAAGCGCGTTTTCGGCTCACACAGCGACAGAACTCCGGCCAGCTCCCCATCCACCAGCAACCCGCGCAACAGGAGCACGCCCGCCTCCGGGTTTGCGCCTACGCGCAGCAACTTCTGATAGTCGCCCGACTCTGTACCCATGTCGGCGAACTGGCGCCCGGCCACGAGCGTACGACGAATTGCGGTTGGCAGGTGATCTATGGCGATCTCTATCTGCGCCGTTCTCATCCCTTCGTGCGCCGGTATCAGCCGCTCGGCCAACAAGTCGCGCTTGGCGTCGTAGATGAACAACACCACGTGGCCGTTGCGGTCGTGCTCAGTGACGTCCTGGGCCAACGCGTTCAGCGCCTCCGCGACATTTCCGGCGGAAGAGAGGACGGTTGAAAGGGCGGCAAGAGTTCGTGGTGCCATTGTGAGAAAATCAGCGGGAGGGAGCGTGCGGTCTGTGGGTGATTCCACATTGACCCGCCGGCAGGCGAAAGTCAATCATATTCAATGGGTTACGTTCCTTGACAGTGAGCCGTTCGGGGATAATTTCACGCGATGCTGTCGCGTTCCGTGCAGCTCGTGTTGCACTACGATGGCGCGGGCTTCTCCGGCTGGCAGCGGCAGCCTGGTGAGCGGACGGTTCAGGGTGTTCTCGAGGCGGCGGTTGCCAGGCTCTGTGGAGCACCTCACACAGTCGTGGGCGCCGGGCGGACAGATGCGGGAGTTCACGCGCGCGGCCAGGCCGCGGGAGTGCGCGTACCTGAGAAGTGGAGCGCACTCGCGCTCCGACGATCGATGAACGCCATTCTTCCGGATGATGTATGGATTGCGGCAGCCTTTGAAATGCGTGACGAGTTTCACCCGCGTTATAGCGCAGTCGCGCGCAACTATAGCTACTTCGTAGGCACAGACGATTTCGCAAACTCCCCGTTTCGCCGGACCCGAGAGCTGGTCTGGAGAAAACCGCTGGACTTCGAGCGCCTGTCGGAAGCGGCGGCATCCATCGTGGGCAAGCATTGCTTCCGTGCCTTTGCCGTCAGAGGAACCGCGCCTGAACAGGACGATCATCTCTGCACTTTGTCGCACGCCGCCTGGCGCGAGCGCGAGGGCGGAGTGGCGTTCGACGTTACGGCAGATCGCTTTCTCCACCATATGGTCCGCTTTCTCGTCGGAACGATGCTCGACATAGGCGAGGGGCGTCGCGAAGTGTCAGTGATGAAGGAGCTGCTCGCGCGCGAGGAAAACAGCCAGGTCTCGCCGCCCGCTCCGCCTCACGCCCTATTCCTCGAGCGCGTGGAATACCCGGACGACCTTTACCTGAGATCTGAATGAACATCTATCTCGAGAGCGGAAACCTCGATGAGATCCGGAACGCCGCGAGCGCGGGACTGGCGAACGGCGTCGCGTTCTCGCACAGCCCTTCGACGGCAGTGGGCTCCGGCGTCAACACGCGCGAGCGGCTCGAGGAGATCTCGCGGGAATTCGCCTTCCCTATTTGCGTTCCGGTCGGCGCGGTGACCTCCGCCGACATCTACACCGCGGCTCGCGACCTCGCCAAGGTCTCCGACCACGTGGTGGTGCAGATCCCGCTGGTCGAAGACTCGCTCATTCCCATCGCCAAGCTCACAGCCGAGGGTGTGGTGGTTTGCGCGACGTTCATCTTCAGTCCGGCGCAAGCTCTGCTCGCCGCAAAAGCCGGAGCAGCGGCGGTGCGTGTGACTCTGGACGACTTGGAGAACTATGGGCAGGCCGGCACGCGCACCCTTGCCGAGATCAAGAGCGTGCTCGAGGCCGCCGAAGAGGAATGCGACGTCATGGCGGCCGCCGTCACCTCGTCCGTCCAGTTCTCGGAATGTGCGTTGGCTGGAGCGGAAATCATCTGCCTCACGCCTCAAATCCTGCGGGGTCTGGTAGTCCATCCCCTCAGTGACCGCGGCATAGACCGGTTTCTCAGCGACCTCGCCAAGCGCCCGAAATCACGCACGCCTGTATGAGAATTCGTTTCGCGCCAACGCTCTTCGCCACCGCAATCGTAGCCTGCCAGGGCGCTTCCACCTCGTCTTCTTCGGCACAGTCAGCGCAGGTCGAGACATCGACCGCCGCGGTAAGCGGGTCGAGACGCACGGCGATCACAGAGGCCGTTGCGCGGGTAGCTCCTTCGGTCGTCACGGTTCAGACGGAGGTCATCGAGAGAGTTCCGGCGGACGTGTTCGAGCAGTTTTTCGGTGGCCGGTCCGGACAGCGGGCCGCTGCCGGACTCGGTTCGGGCTTCATAGTCCGCGCCGACGGCGCAATCGTCACGAACGCGCACGTGGTAGCCGGCGCGTCGCGCATCTCGGTGGCGCTCAAGGACGGTACGACCTACGCGGCCCGTCTGATCGGAATCGATGAGGCCAACGATCTCGCGATTCTGAAGATCAATGCGTCGAATCTTCCCGTAGCGCCGCTCGGCTCTTCAACCAACCTGCTCATAGGTGAATGGTCGATCGCGATCGGCAATCCGTACGGATTCATCCTCGCCAACTCGGAACCGAGCGTCACCGTCGGAGTCGTGAGCGGCACCGGAAGAAATCTCGCGACCGAGAGCGAGGGCGCCGGCGTTTACGTCGACATGATTCAGACCGACGCTTCGATCAATCCGGGGAACTCGGGCGGCCCACTCGTGAACGCGGCCGGGGAGGTCATCGGAGTCAACAGCTCGATCTTCTCGCCGAGCGGTGGGTCGGTGGGAATCGGATTCGCGATCCCGATCAATCGGGCTCGCAGGGTCACCGAGGACCTTCTTGCGCACGGCATCGTGCGGCATCCATGGGTCGGTCTCCAGCCTCAGCTTTCTCGCGCTCCCGGCGTGGCGGGTTCCAACGCGGGAGTCGTCGTCGCGTCAGTTGTGCCCGGGTCGCCTGCTGAGCGCGCTGGGATTCGGGCGGGTGACGTGCTCCTGCGCTCGCGCAATCGCACCCTTCACAATGCTTACGACTGGTACGCCGAGCTACTCGAGCTTCGCGTCGGCGAAAATGATTCGATCGTGGTCAAGCGCGGATCGCGGGAGATGCCAGTAAGTGTGGCCGTCGTAGATCTACCGGACGTAAACGCTCCACGCGTGACCGTCTTGCGCGAGCTCGAGCTCATTACGCTGACGGCTCCCATCCGGGCGCAGTACCAGATTCAAAGCCGTCAGGGTGCTCTGGTGAACCGGGTGAGCGACCGTGTGCAGCAGCAGATTGGACTGCAGTCTGGCGATGTAATCGTTCAGATCAATCGGACTCCGATCACAAACGCGGAGGCAGTGAACCGCATCCTCACGTCGTTCGGTCGTGGTCTCATCAGGTTGTATTTCGAGCGCGGCGGTCAGGTTTATTCCACTGAATTCAGCCTGCAATAGTGTCTACTAACCAGTATAGCTCGCCGCTGGCTGAGCGTTACGCGTCGAAGACCATGCTGGAGCTGTGGTCCGCCGAGACGCGGTACGGTCTCTGGCGCCGTCTCTGGCTGGCGCTGGCGGAAGCCGAGCAGGAGCTCGGCATCGCGATTCCGGACGAAGCGATCAGTCAGATGCGCGCGAATCTCGACAGGATCGATTTCAACGCGGTTGCGGCTTACGAGAAGCGATTCCGTCACGACGTGATGGCGCACGTGCATGCGTTCGGCGACGTGGCGCCGGCCGCCAAGCCGTTCATCCATCTCGGAGCGACCAGCGCTTACGTCACCGACAACGCCGACCTGATGCTGATGGTGCGCGGACTCGATATCATTCGCGGTCGCGTGCTGGATGTAGTCCGGTCCCTCGCGGCATTCGCCGAGAAATGGCGGGATCAGCCCACGCTCGGCTACACTCACCTTCAGCCGGCGCAGCTCACCACCGTCGGCAAACGCGCCACGTTGTGGATGCAGGACCTGGTGCTCGACATCGACGACATTAACTATCGACGCCGCACTCTTCCCTTCCGTGGAGTAAAGGGAACGACGGGAACGCAGGCGAGCTTTCTCGAGCTGTTCGAGGGAGATCACGACAAGGTCAGGCGCCTCGACCGGCTCGTGACCGAAAAGATGTCGTTCGCTGCGCCACTCCCTGTGACGGGACAGACATACACGCGGAAGCTCGACGCATTTGTGCTCGGGGTCGTCGCGGGCGTGGCCGCCAGCGCCGCCAAGTTCAGCGGCGACATTCGCATGCTTCAGTCGTTCGGCGAGATCGAAGAGCCATTCGAGGCTGAACAGGTGGGCTCGTCGGCGATGGCCTACAAGAGGAATCCGATGCGCGCGGAGCGGATTGCATCGCTTGCCCGCTTTGTGAATTCGCTGGAGGGCAACGCCAATCAGACTCACGCCGTCCAATATTTCGAGCGGACGCTCGACGACAGCGCCAACCGGCGCCTGGTCATCCCTGAGATGTTTCTCGCCACGGACGCAATCCTGTTGCTGATGGCGAACATCTCGAGCGGGCTGGAAGTTCATCCCGCGGTCATCGAACGCCGAATGGCAACCGAGCTTCCGTTCATGGCGACGGAGCAGCTCATAGTGAAGGCCGTCCGGGCCGGTGGTGACAGGCAGGTTGCGCACGAGACGATCAGGAAGCACAGCCTCGCCGCGGCGCGCGCACTCAAGGATGGCGCCGAGACGAACGATCTCCTCGAGAGGCTCGCGAAGGACAAATCGCTCGGAGTGAAGCCAAAGGATCTGGAAGCCGCGATCGATCCGAAGCGCTATGTCGGAAGAGCGCCGGAACAGGTCGATGAGTTTCTCCGCGATGTCATCGCGCCCCTGTTTGCCGGTGAAGGCGTAAGGTCCGATCACGCAGAGGAGCTGAGAGTCTGATGCTGATGCAAGCGAGCGCGCTCCCGCTGACTCCGTTCCGGCGCGGAAAAGTGCGCGACGTATATGAGGTCGACGACGGACGCCTGCTGCTCGTCGCCACCGATCGCGTGAGCGCGTTCGACGTTGTGATGGGCGAGACCATCCCGCACAAGGGTGCGGTGCTGACGCAGATAACCGCGTGGTGGCTGCGACAGCTGGAAGACAGAGTCGAGCACCACATGCTTTCCGCGAACGCCGCCGAGATAGTTCGGGAGGTGCCTCAGCTTCGAGATCACGAGCAGGAGCTGGCTGGCCGGGCGATGCTTTGCCGGCGGTCGACTGTGTTTCCCATTGAGTGTGTCGTGCGCGGTTATCTCTCCGGGTCTGCCTGGAAGGAATACCGCGAGCGTGGCACTCTTGCCGGCGAGCCGCTCCCCAGGAACCTCCGGGAATCTGACCGTCTCGATCCGCCCGTATTCAGCCCCGCGACCAAGGCCGACGAGGGACACGACGAGAACATCACGATCGGCCACATGCGATCCCTGATTGGGGATTCGCCGGCGCGAGACCTGGAGCGACTCTCGCGCGAGATCTACGAAGCGGGACGGACGATTGCTGCTGAGCGTGGGATCATCATCGCGGATACGAAATTCGAGTTTGGACGCGTCGCAAGCACTGGGGGAGAGGGGGCGGAAAAGGTTATATTGGTGGATGAAGTGCTCACTCCCGACAGCTCCCGCTTCTGGCCGGCGGACCGCTATGAGCCGGGGCACGGGCAACCCAGCTTCGATAAGCAGCCGCTCCGCGACTATCTGGATGCGGAAAAGCGCGCTGGGCGATGGGACGGGAACTACCCGCCGCCGCGGCTTCCGAAAGAAGTGATCGATGCCACGAGCGAGCGTTACCTCGACATCTACCGTCGCTTGACCGGACACTCACTCGACCTCAACGGCTCACATTGAACTTCGCGCGCGAAGGGCTCCTCTTCATTGGTATTGCCGCCGTCATCGCGGCCGGTGGCTTCGGCGTCGCGATTATGCGGCGCTCATGGGTACTCTGGCTCCTTGCGTTCGTACTGCTGCTGCTCGCTCTCTGGGTCGCATACTTCTTCCGCGATCCCGAACGCACGGGCGAACGGAGCCAGACCCTCGTCGTATCGCCGGCTGATGGAAAGCTGATCATGATCACCGAGGTCGACGAGCCCAGCTTCATCAATGGCCGAGCGATTCGACTGTCGATTTTCATGAACGTGTTCAACGTGCACGTGAACCGCTATCCCGTCGATGGCGTCGTCAAATACATCCATTACAACAAGGGCAAGTTCTTCAACGCCGCCGCCGAGAAGTCGAGCCTGGAGAACGAGCAGATGTCGGTGGGCATCGAGGCCCCGCGTCAACGAGTGCTCGTGCGTCAGATCGCCGGTCTGATAGCGCGCCGCATCGTCACCTACAGCAAGCTCGGAGAGACGGTGAAGCAGGGCGACCGGATGGGAATCATCAGATTCGGCTCGCGCGTCGATGTCTTCATCCCGACAGGATCGACGATCCGCGCGAAGCTCGGCGACGTCACGGCCGCTGGTGTGACGATTCTCGCGGAGCTGCCGAAATGATGCTTCCGTCGGAGCAGGCGCGACGTCGTACCCCTCGGGCGACCGAACGTCCAAGAAACCGCGGCGTGATCATCCTGCCGAACGGCTTTACACTCGCTAGCCTTTTCTTCGGGATGTTCGCGATCGTCGCTGCTTCGCGAAGCGAGTTCGATACCGCCGGTCTCTACATCGTATTCGGCGGGGTGTGCGACGCACTCGACGGGCGCGTCGCCAGAGCGACGGGAACCGGATCTCGCTTCGGGTCGGAGCTCGACTCACTCGTCGATGCGATAACGTTTGGCCTGGCGCCCGCATTGATCATGTATTTCGCCGTGCTCACCAGGAACGGCTGGGATTGGATCTTCGCTTTCATTTTCACGGCGTGCGCTGTGATCAGACTCGCGCGCTTCAACGTCGAGCAGGCCGGGCGCGCCAAGAAATACTTTCACGGCCTTCCGAGTCCCATCGCCGGAATGACGCTCGCGACCTACTACTGGTTCAGCCAGACGTCGCTGTACAACGAGACGATTGTCGGCGACCTGAACTGGACCACCGGACTGCGCGGGCTGATGATGCTCCTCGCTTTTCTGATGATCAGCAACGTCTCGTATCCCGCGGTCCCCACTGTTGGATTCAGGAAGATCAGCGAGATCCTCGGGACGCTCGTCGTCATCGCCACTTTCATCGGCGTGCTGTTCCTGCGGAAAGAGTTCTACTTCCCTGCCCTCATCTGCTACGTGCTGTACGGTCTGGCGAAAACCGTGATCTTCGGGCTCCTAGACAGACGCCCGCGCGGCGATTCTCCCGTCATCGATGATGACGACGAGGAGCCTTTGCTGCTGACGACGTCAAGTATCGTCGAGACGGCGAGCGAAGAGGTGCGGCAGCGCTCCCACCGCAGGCGACGGAGACGGCGTCCTCCCGGTCAGGGAGAGCCACCTCGCGGGCCCGGCAACTTCCCACCGCCAGATAGTCCGGGTGGAGGCCCGGTTTGATGTCCAAATTCCGCATTGCCGTTCACATCACTCCGCGAAAGGGCCTGCTCGATCCGCAGGGAAATGCGGTGAAAGGCGCGCTCCAGACGCTCGGATTCAAGGCCGTCAAGGATGTGCACGTCGGCCGGTACATAATTGTCGAAGCCGACGCCCACGACGCGCTTGCCGCGGAAGATGCGGTTTCGGACATGTGCAACAAGCTGCTGGCGAATCCGGTGACTGAGGATTTCGAGATCGAATCGGCGGTGCCCGCATGAAATTCGGCGTCGTCACCTTCCCCGGCTCCAACTGCGACTACGATGCGTTCCGCGCCATCACCGACGTGCTCGGCGAAGAAGCGACGTATCTCTGGCACAAGGATCACGACCTTCAGGGTTCGGATGTGATCATTCTGCCCGGTGGCTTCAGCTACGGTGACTACCTGCGCGCCGGAGCGATCGCTCGGTTCAGCCCGATCATGCAGGAAGTCGCGGCGCACGCTAAAGCCGGTGGTCCCGTGATCGGGATCTGCAACGGATTTCAGATCGCGTGCGAAGCGGGGCTTCTTCCAGGCGCCCTGATGCGGAACGCCCACCTCCAGTTCGTGTCCGCCGAGATTCGCGTCCGCGTAGAGAATGCCGACACGATGTTCACCAATCTGTACGAGCGCGGCGAGATTCTTCGTATCCCGATCGCTCATGGAGACGGCCGCTATGTTGCGCCGCCGGAGGTTCTCCACGAGCTCGAGACGGAAGGGCGCGTCGTCTTTCGATACGCGGACGCTAGCGGGGCGATCACCGCGGACGCCAACCCCAACGGCTCCGAGCAGAACATCGCCGGCATCATCAGCGCCGGCGGAAACGTGCTTGGCATGATGCCCCATCCCGAACGGGCGTGCAGTCCCCTGCTCGGCTCCAGCGACGGAGTTCGATTGCTCGAGTCGATCCTCACGCGAGTGGCGGCGTGACATGTCCGCGGTGACTCCTCGCCCAGGTGATCCTGTAATAACCCCGGCGCTCGTCGCCGAGCACGGGCTGACGAAGCTGGAGTACGAGCGGCTCGTCGCGATGCTCGGACGTACGCCGACTTTCACCGAGCTCGGAATCATCAGCGCGCTGTGGAGCGAGCACTGCTCGTACAAGCATTCGCGCCCCGTATTGAAGACATTGCCCACAACCGCGCCATACGTGCTGCAGGGTCCCGGCGAAAACGCGGGCGTGATCTCGATCGGAGACGGGCTCGCTGTCGCGTTCAAGATCGAATCGCACAACCATCCGTCGGCCGTCGAGCCGTATCAGGGCGCGGCAACCGGCGTCGGTGGCATTCTGCGCGACGTATTCACCATGGGCGCGCGTCCGATCGCCATGCTCAACTCGCTGCGCTTCGGAAGCCTCGATGATTCGCGCGTGAGGTATCTCTTCTCTGGAGTCGTCAAAGGAATTGGCGACTACGGCAACTGCGTTGGGATTCCAACGGTCGCGGGCGAGATCGTGTTCGACCGCGCGTATGGAGCCAATCCCCTCGTCAACGCGATGTGCGTAGGTCTGATGCACGAGAGTGATCTGATCCGCGCCAAGGCCGAGGGTGTGGGGAATTCGATCATGGCGGTTGGCGCGCGGACGGGGCGGGATGGGATTCACGGCGCGTCGTTCGCATCCGAAGATCTTTCTACTGAGAGCGATGCGAAGCGGCCGCGCATCCAGGTGGGCGATCCATTCACTGAGAAGCTCCTCCTCGAGGCGAGCCTGGAGCTGATCAAGAGCGGGCACATCGTCGCAATCCAGGATATGGGCGCGGCGGGACTGACTTCGTCGTCAGCGGAGATGGCGGAGCGAGGCGACGTCGGTGTCACGATCGACGTCACCAGGGTTCCGACGCGCGAAACCGGGATGAGCCCATACGAGATCCTCCTCAGCGAGTCGCAGGAGCGGATGCTCGTAGTGGCGAAAAAAGGGCACGAGGACGCGGTTCGTGATATCCTCACCAAATGGGATCTGACGGCCGCCGTAATCGGCGAGGTCATCGCGGAGCCGGTGTATCGGGTTACTGAAGGTGACACGGTAGTTGCCGAATTTCCTGGATCGAGACTAGTGACCGACTGCCCGAGCTACGCGCCGGACGCACGCGAGTCGAGCGCGATCAAGGCGCTTCGCGAGGCCGATCCACTTTTGATCCCGGAGCGTCCGGAAGAGAAGGATCCAGGCTGGACACTCGAACGGTTGCTCTCAGCGCCAACCATCGCGAGCAAAGCGTGGGCATACCAGCAATACGATTCAACCGTGAGAACGAACACCGTCGTGGGCCCGGGTGGTGATGCGGCAGTGCTTCGGGTGCGTGGCACCAACAAGGCGATCGCGGTGAAGACCGATTGCAATGGTCGTTACGTCTATCTCGATCCGCGGGTCGGCGGACGAATCGCCGTTGCGGAAGCGGCGCGAAATGTCGCCTGCACCGGCGCGCGGCCGATGGCGATCACGAACTGTCTCAATTTCGGGAACCCGACGCGTCCCGAAGTTTTTTATCAGCTGAAAGAAGCCGTCGCGGGGATGGGTGAGGCGTGCCGGGCGCTCGGGACACCTGTCACCGGGGGCAACGTCTCGCTTTACAATGAGAGCCCGTCCGGCGCGGTCTATCCGACACCGGTCATCGGCATGGTGGGGCTCATTGACGATCTTTCGCACATCACTCGCGCAACGTTCCGCCACGACGGCGATGCGATTCTGCTGCTCGGCGAGATGGGCGGAGAGCTCGGTGGCAGCGAGTATCTCGCAACGGTTCACGGAACGGTTGTCGGTGCGCCGCCACGGTGCGACGTGCAGCGAGAGAAAGCCGTGATCGACGCGCTCCTGGAAGCGATCCGCTCCGGCACCGTCAGCTCCGCGCACGACTGCAGCGATGGCGGACTCGCGGTCGCGCTCGCGGAATGCTGCATTGCCAACCGCGAGGGCGAAAGCGGAGCCGCAATCGACCTCTCATCGTATTCGACTCTGTCAAATCGGGAGATTCTGTTCGGCGAAGCTCAGGGACGCATCGTTGTGTCGACCCCCGCACCGGCGCGCGTTCTTGCAATCGCCGCGCGGCTTGGAGTTCCATGCTCACGCATCGGGACAGTCCACCGGTCGTCGGACTCACTCGACATAAGGCTCCCAGTGCATTCGTTCCGCAATCCACTGTCGCGGCTCCGCCGCGCCTACCACGCGACGATTCCCGGCATCATGGCTCGCACGCCTGAGCACGCAACCTTCGACGAGCTTGCTCCAGTGGCGGCTCACTGATATGTGCGGAATCTTCGGGATATTCGGGAATGAGCATGCGGCGCCGATGACGCACCTCGGTCTGTACGCACTCCAGCATCGCGGCCAGGAGTCATCGGGGATCGTCGCCATCGATCGCGAGTTCGGCGCGAGGGCAATCAAGAGGATGGGCCTCGTGTCCGAAGCCCTCGCCGCTCCTGACGTCAACAGCATGCGTGGTGACATTGCGATTGGTCACACGCGCTACAGCACCGCCGGCTCGTCCACGATCGAGAACGCTCAGCCGGTGCTCGCACGGTTTCGCGACGGACACATAGCGCTCGCGCACAACGGCAACCTCACCAACGCGAGTGAGCTTCGCCACGAGCTCGAGGACCAGGGCGCAATTTTCAGCTCGACAATGGACTCGGAAGTGCTGGTCCATCGCATCGCGCGCTCGGCGTCCGATAAGCCCGAGCATCGCCTTGCTGATGCGTTGCAGGGAGTCGAAGGCGCGTACTGCCTCGTCGTCGTGGTCGGGAATACTCTGCTCGCGGCGCGCGATCCGCGCGGCTGGCGCCCGCTGGTCATCGGCAAACTCGGCGACGCGACCATCTTCGCCTCGGAGAGCTGCGCGCTCGACCTGCTCGGCGCGACGCTCGAGCGCGAGGTCGAGCCGGGAGAGATCATCGCCCTCGATGAGACCGGGATGCGATCAATTTTCCCCTTCGAGAAGAAGGAGTTGAAGAAGTGCGTCTTCGAGTACGTCTACTTTTCCCGCCCAGACAGCCAGGTTTTTGGAGGTTCGGTGGATCGCGCGCGCCGTGAGCTGGGGCGCCGTCTGGCCCGCGATTTCCCTGCCCCGACCGCGCAGCTCGTGTTCAGCGTCCCGGATTCCTCCAACTCCGCCGCGCTCGGATTCGCGGAGGAATCCGGATTGCCTCTGGAGCTCGCGCTCATTCGGAATCACTATGTGGGCCGTACTTTTCTTCAGCCCACACAGGCGGGCCGGGACGCCAAAGTAAAAGTGAAGTACAACGCCGTGCGCGAGGTTCTGCGCGACAAGAGCGTGGTGATGGTGGACGACTCCATCGTTCGCGGAACCACGACGCGCGGTCTGGTCAACATGGTTCGCGCCGCCGGAGCACGAGAGGTGCATTTGCGCGTCAGCTCGTCGCCGGTCACTGGTCCATGCTACTACGGCATCGACACGCCGACCCGCGAGGAGCTGATCGCGGCCAACATGAGCATCGATGAGATCACCACGCATGTTGGCGCCGACACTCTCGGGTATCTCACGCTCGACGGTATGCTCGAGTCCGTGCCTGGCGGTCCATCGGGGTTCTGCCACGCGTGCTTTTCGGGCGACTACCCTACGCCGCCACCCGCCGACCCGGAGAAGCTCCGCTTCGGCTGTGGCTGCTGATGTCCATGGCGCAGTCGGTTTTCTTCTTCGGCAATGGCACCGCCGAAGGTACGCGCGAGATGACGAGCGTCCTCGGCGGCAAGGGCGCGAACCTCGCCGAGATGACGAATCTCGGCGTTCCTGTTCCAGCGGGGTTCACGATCGCGTGCAGCGAATGCATCGACTACCTCAATAGCGGGAAATACTCCGACCGCCTCCGCGCCGAAGTCGAGGGCAACGTCGCTCGTCTCGAGAAGGCGACCGGCAAGAAGCTGGGCGATCCGAAAAACCCCCTGCTCGTCTCCGTAAGATCCGGCGCGGCTGTGTCGATGCCCGGAATGATGGAGACGATTCTCAATCTCGGTCTCAACGACCGCGCTGTGGTCGCTCTCACCGAGCAAAGCAACAATGTGCGGTTCGCGTATGACTCGTTCCGCCGGTTCATCCAGATGTACTCGGACGTCGTGCTTGGCGTGTCCGTGCACGACTTCGAGCACCTGTTGAAAGCAAAGCGCATGACGGCCGGCGTGGAATCGGACGCCGAGCTCAGCGAGCAGGATCTCAGAAATCTGGTCGAGGAGTACAAGGCGCTCGTGCGCAATCGCACCGGTGCCGACTTTCCGCGCGACCCCATCGTGCAGCTCTGGGGCGCGATCGAAGCTGTCTGGAGATCGTGGACTCTCAAGAAGGCAAAGGACTACCGTAAGGTCCACAGCATCCCTGAAGATCTCGGCACCGCTGTCAGCGTCGTCTCGATGGTGTTCGGGAACCTCGGCGACGATTCAGGCACTGGTGTCGCCTTCACGCGCAATCCATCGACCGGCGAACGGCGATTCTACGGCGAGTTCCTGATCAATGCGCAGGGCGAGGACGTCGTAGCCGGAATGCGCACGCCACTCGACATCGACGAGATGGCAGCCAAGCTCCCCGGCGCGTACAAGGAGCTGATGGACACGCAGGAGCGCCTCGAGCGGCACTACCGCGATATGCAGGATCTCGAGTTCACCGTCGAGCGGGGCAAGCTCTACCTCCTTCAGACGCGGAGCGGCAAGCGCACTGCCGCCGCGGCGGTGCGCGTCGCGCGCGACATGGTGAGAGAGGAATTGATCGACAAGATCGAAGCAGTCCGGCGCGTTCCCGCGGGCGATCTCGACCAGCTTCTGCATCCGATCATAGATCCGTCGATCCGCGCGACTCCTCTCTGTCAGGGACTGCCGGCGAGCCCGGGCGCGGCGAGCGGGCGCGCCGTATTCGACCCAGACACCGCCGAGCAGCGAGCGCATGCGGGAGAGAACGTCATACTCGTTCGCGATGAGACGACTCCGGAGGATTTTCACGGCATCGTGGCGGCACGCGCCGTTCTCACCGCGCGCGGTGGAATGACGAGCCACGCCGCGGTGGTCGCTCGTGGGATGGGCAAATGCGCGATCGTCGGCGCCAAGGACATTCACGTCGACCTGGAGCGGAGATCCTTCAGCGTCAACGGAACCGTGGTGGCGGAGGGCGACTGGCTGACTTTGGATGGCGCGACCGGACGCGTTTTTTCGGGCGACCTCTCCACGATTCCGAGCGAAGTCGTGCGCGTGACGAGCGGAACGCTCGCGTCGCAGCAGGCTCCGCTGTACCAGGCGTACTCCGAGCTCCTCGGCTGGGCCGACGAAGTGCGGACGCTCAAAGTGCGCGCGAATGCCGATACCCCTCACGACGCTCGGATCGCGCGAAAGTTTGGCGCGGAAGGGATCGGCCTCTGTAGAACCGAGCACATGTTCTTCGAGGGCGACCGCATCACAGCGATGCGCGAGATGATCGTCGCGCGCGAGGAAGGCGGCCGCCGGCGCGCGCTCAACAAGCTTCTCCCGATGCAGCGCGCGGACTTCGAGGGGATCTTCGAGGCGATGGATGGACTGCCGGTGACGATCCGGCTGCTCGACCCTCCCCTGCACGAATTTCTTCCGCACGGCGGCGAAGAGACGAAGCTGCTTGCCCGCACTCTCGACATCCCGCGCGCCGATTTGAATCGCGTAATCGAGTCCCTCCGCGAGACGAATCCGATGCTGGGGCACCGCGGGTGCCGCCTGGGGATTTCTTACCCGGAGATTACAGAAATGCAGGCTCGGGCGATCCTCGAGGCCGCGGTACGCGCCATGCGCCGTGGAATAGTGGTAAAACCGGAGATCATGATCCCGCTCGTCTCAACGGTGAAGGAGTTCGACAATCAGCGCGCAATCATACTCGACGTGGCGGAGCGCGTACTCGGCGCAATGGGAGAATCCATCTCGTATCTGATCGGGACGATGATCGAGCTTCCACGCGCCGCCCTCACCGCCGCCAGGATCGCGGAGTCTGCCGAGTTTTTCTCATTCGGAACAAATGACCTTACACAGACTACACTGGGGTTGAGCCGCGATGATGCGGGCCGCTTCCTTCCCTCTTACATTGATCGGGGTATTTTTGCGGACGATCCTTTTCAGATTCTTGACACCGAAGGGGTGGGTAGACTCGTAAGGATAGCTGTTGAGGAAGGGCGGCGAGTTCGTCCTAACATAAAGCTCGGGATTTGCGGGGAGCACGGCGGGGAGCCGCGCTCCATTGCGTTTTGCCATTCACTCGGACTCGACTATGTGTCGTGCTCACCTTTCAGGGTTCCAATCGCGCGGTTAGCCGCTGCCCATGCCGCTCTTGACGCGTAGGCTCGGCCACTCGCGCCGCATGGAGCTCATGCCGGCTGGCTCGCTCCCGATGGCGCGCGTGCAACACGCGCGACCGCTCCGGATCGCGCTGGTCACCGAGTACTACTATCCGCATCTCGGCGGCATCTGCGAGCACGTTCACTTTTTCGCGCGAGAAGCACGGCGCTACGGACACCAGGTCGACATCATCACGTCGAACATGCCGGGCGCACGCGAGGAGCAGCACGTCATTCGCATCGGCAAGAGCCAGCCGATCTACGCGAATGGATCGCAGGCGAGATTCACCTGGGGATTCGAGCTGAGGAAGGATCTGCGGCGAGTCTTCAGCCTCGGCCAGTACGACATCATCCACGTTCACTCCCCGCTCAGCCCCGTGCTGCCAGTGATGGCGATCGAAGAAGCGGATTGCCCGGTTGTCGGAACGTTCCACACTTATTTCGATCGGTCCGCAGCCTACGCGATCGGTAACCAATATTTCCAGAAGCGACTCGATCAGCTGCACGCCGCGATCGCCGTCTCGCACTCGACCACGATCGCTCTCAACCGATACTTCGAGGCAAACTGGACGATCGTTCCCAATGGAATCGATACCGACGTATTCAACCCGCACGTTCCCCGCCCGGCCGCTCTGCGTACTGATGTTCCAGTCATACTGTTCCTCGGAAGATTCGACCCCCGCAACGGCCTCACCACTCTCATAGAGTCATTCCAGAAAGTCCGCGGCAGGAATCGCGAGGCACAGCTGGTCGTGGTCGGCGACGGGCCGCTCCGCAAGCACTACTACCGCGCGGCGGGCGGCGATCCCGATATAACCTTCGTGGGCTCGGTGCTTGGCGAACGTCCCGGCTACTACGCGCACAGCGCGATGTACGCGTGCCCTACCACGAAGGCCTCGTTCGGAATCACGCTGCTGGAGTCGATGGCGTGCGAGACGCCGGTAGTGTGCTCCGACATCTATGGCTTCCGCGACGTCGTGAAGCACGAGCGGGAGGCACTAATGGTGCACTGTGGTGACCGGGATGCTCTCGCGGATGCGCTGGTTCGGCTTCTCGACGACGAGACTCTGAGGGCACGGCTTGGAAAACGAGGCAGACAGGAGGCCGAAAAATATTCCTGGGCCAGAGTGACAGAGGCGGTGCTCGACATTTATACAGCGGTGCTGGGGCGGGCTACACACGTATGATCGGATACGCGGCGTTGGGAGTTTCGGTGATAGGGGGAGCGGTACACGGTGCCTTCCACCGCAACAGTTTCCTGTTCGGGCCATCGCTGGGAAGAATTCCGAGTGAGGGCAAGGTCGTCGCGCTGACGTTCGATGACGGGCCGAATCCCGACGCTACCCCGCGCATCCTCGACACGCTTCGTGACAAGGGAGTCCGCGCGACTTTCTTCGTGCTCGGCAGCCACGCGGAGCGTTGGCCGGAGCTCGTGCGGCGCATCTCGCACGAAGGGCACCAGATCGGCAACCACGGCTACTTTCACCGCAAGCTGCAGTTCAAGAGTCCGTTTTACGTAAGTCGCGACATTCGTCTCGGCATTCGAGCGATCCGTCGCGCGGGTGCTCCGACGCCCCGATATTTCCGCGCGCCGCACGGATTTCGCAGCCCATGGACGACACCGATCGCTCTGTCGTACGGCGAGCGCACGGTGGGATGGTCTCTGGGCGTATGGGACAGCGACCGCCCGGGAGTCGATGAGATCGTGAAACGCACGCTCGAAGGCGTCTCGCCAGGCTCGATCGTGCTGCTGCACGACGGTGACGGATACAATCCTGACGGCGACCGGATGCAGACCGCGGACGCCCTCCCCCAAATCATCGACCGCCTGAAAGATCAGGGCTACGAGTTCGCGACTCTGCCGACTGAATGAGCCCCAACCTGAAGAAAGGGATTCGCTGGGCGCTGTCAGCCGCGATTCTCGTCTTCCTCATTCTGTTCGCCCGCACAATCAACTGGCACGCCGCATGGAACCAGATGCGGCATGCATCACTGCCGCTCCTCGCGGCGGCGATCGGCGTGAACCTCCTCTCCGTCCTGATCAAGGGCGTCCGCTGGTGGCTCTTCCTTCGCCCGATCGGGATCAAGTCGCTGCCGCTGGCCATCAAGGCGACGGTCGCGGGCGCCGGTCTCAACAACGTGCTGGTCGCAAGCGGCGGAGACGCGGCGCGCGTCGTGTTCGTGTCACGCGTAAGCGGGGTTCCGAGCTCCACCGTGCTCGCGTCGATGGCGTTGGAGAAGCTGTTCGATCCGATTGGGTTCGTGATTCTGCTGGTGTTCGGAGTTCTCGCGTTCGACCTGCCGCCTCAGTTCGACCGTTGGAAAGTGCCGGCGGAGATTCTTCTCGTCGTCATCATCGCTCTGCTCGTGTTTTTCGTCTATGCCACCAGGCACATCAAGCCCGAGCACGTACCGGAGCGCCGCGCCAAGCCGCGCACTTCGTGGGGTAAGATTCGCGCCTATTTCGTCAGCTTCGGACAAACCGCTGGACGCCTCGCGACTGGTCCGCGCTTTCTCGCGGCAATTCTACTCTCGCTCGTTGCCTGGGCGCTCCAGTTGTGGACGTTCGAACTGGCGGCCGCTTCCGCGCACGTGTCGATCCCGCTGGCCGGTAGTCTCGCCTGCCTGCTGGGCATCAACGTCGGGTTGATCATCCGCGCGACGCCTGGAAATGTCGGCTTCTTCCAGTTCGTCTACGCGCTGATGGCGGAGCAATTTGGCGTGAGTCCCGCCGACGCAGTTGCCGTCTCGCTTCTCATTCAGAGCCTGCAGATTCTTCCGTTGACACTGCTAGGCATCATCCTCGCCCCGGAATTCATATTCCGCCGCGGGAAGAAAGACAAAGAGACCGAGGCGGTCGCGCAAAAGATCGAGAAGGAGAAGCTTGCGCATAAGGGACCGCTGTCAACCGCGGAAGAAGTACTCGAGCGCGCCGACAAAGCCGGGGTCGCCCCTGCACCAAAGAAGCCTTAGCTGACTATCGGCTCGCCACGCGGCGAGCGCGGGCGCGCTGGAGGAAGGCGATGAATTCCGCCGGATCGCGCGTCAGACCCGAGAACGTCTCGCGGACCTTCCCTTCTCCGTCAACGACAGCGTAGAGAGGAAGAGCAACGGTTCCGAAAGTCTGCTCCTGGAACGCCTGCTGTTTCTCGTACAGCTCGCCATCTCCGTCGGTGTACAGGCGCGTCAGCACAAATTGTCCCAGCTCGGCGCTCACA
>JBBQAV010000012.1:0-43962 GCA_038316775.1 Gemmatimonadales bacterium
CTCGCAACCAGCGTCGAGAAAATCGCATCGGACGTCGTGCGCGGCGCCACCGCGTGGGAGCCCGAGCTGCAACGCTCGCTCGTGGGTGCGATCGAGGACCTGAAGCTGCTCGTCCGCTCGGTGCGGACGTGGGGCGCGGAGCACGACTCGCGTGTGGACGAGAGTCTGCAGCGGCTGGCGCGCTACGCGCCGGCGGGCTCGGAGCAGAATCGGGACATCATCATTCCCATCTCCCAGCTTTTCTACAACGACAACGGACAGCACATCGTTTTCGTCGCGGCGAACCCCAGAACGCACTACGAGCAGCAGCTCCGCGAGCAGGGTGGCGGCATGGGGCCCGGCGTTCTCTCCCCAGAAGTGACCCGCGTTCCAACTCCTTCGCGAGAAGTGCCGCCGGCACCGACAGCGCGGCCCAAGACTCCAGCGCGCGGCCAGGACCTTCGCGATGCTCTGAGCTCGAGCCTCGCGACGATGCGTTCACTGGAGACGCGCCACTCCGGCCCCCAGACACCGGTCGGGGAGCTCGTTCCCATTCAGTCGTTGCTCTACCGCGGCCAGAGCGCGATCGAGCGCGCTGCCGAAATTCGTCGCGCACTCAAGAAAAGTGGAACTCCGCCGACACGCGCTCTCGTTGACGAGCTCGTCGATCTGGTGGAGCTCGCGTCGGCAGAGTAGAAGTTGCGACCGGGATGGCGCGCCGCACTCGGGACAGTGCTGAGCGCCGTGCTCATCTACTGGACGCTGCACGGAATCTCCCCGAGTGAAGTAGCACATCGGCTTGCGCAGTCGGATCCGCTGCTGTGGGCGGCCGCGACCTTTTGCGCGACTGCGATCTTCGTCCTGCGCGCGCGCAGATGGGAAACGATCCTGCAGCCGGTTGCGGGCAAGATTCCGCTCGGACCTCTTTGGCGCGCCACGGCGATCGGGATGATGGTCAACAACGTCGTCCCCGCTCGCGCCGGCGAGATCGCCAGGGCATATGCGCTGACGAAAGAAGTTCCGATACCATTCGCGACATCTCTCGCGTCGCTCGCCGTCGATCGACTCTTTGACGCAATCGTGCTGCTGCTTCTCGCTGCGACTGCCCTGCTGGACCCTTCGCTCTCGAGCGCAGTGACGCTCGCCGGCCGGCCGCTCAGCTCCTTTGCGCTGGGAGCGGGACTGCTGGTGCTGGTCCTGGTCGTCGCGCTCTACGCTCTCGTTTTCTTTCCGGAGCAGCTGCTTCGGCTCTTCGAGCTGTTCGCACGGCGCGTCTCACCAGCTGTCGAAGAGCGGGGCCGCCGAACGCTCCAGACTTTCGTGGACGGCCTGAGCGTGCTCAGAAGTCCCGGGCATTTCGCGGCGGTTCTCGGCTGGACACTCGCCCACTGGCTCCTCTGTGCGCTCGGAATCTGGCTGGGATTCAAGGCGGTCGGAATCACGGCGCCCTTCTCCGCCGCTCTGTTTCTTCAGGCGTTCATTGCGCTGGGCACAGCCATTCCCGCGCTGCCCGGCTTTTTCGGAGTGTTCGAGTATATGTCGGTGCAGGGCCTCAGCGTTTACGGAGTGAGCCAGCAGCAGGCGGCGACGTGGGCGATCGGCTATCACCTGTTCTCCTTCGTCCCCATTACCGTCATCGGGGGCTACTACTTCGCCAAGCTGGGCGTGAAGCTGCGCGACCTGCAGCCGGCGCCGGACGTCGCGGGATGATCGGGCGTGGCGGAAGGACTCTCGCCCAGGCAAAGATCAACCTCTCGCTGCGCGTCCTCGGGAAAGAGCCGGACGGATACCATTCCATCGAGACCGTTTTTCTGAGACTCGACCTCGGAGACGATGTGCGAGTGCACATCCGTGAGAGCGCTCGCACACTTCGCTGCGGTGTGATGCGCGACCAGCCGCACGAGGAGAACCTCGCCTTCCGGGCGGCGGAGCTCTACGCGAAGGAGACCGGGTGGCCGCACGGATTCGAGATCGTGATCAAGAAGCGGATTCCGATCGGCGGCGGACTCGGCGGCGGAAGCGCGGATGCGGCCGCGGTGCTTCGCATTCTCAACACCCTGTCCACGGACCCTCTCTCATCTGGAGCGCTGCGCGGTCTGGCCGCGCGTCTCGGGTCCGATGTTCCATTTCTCGCGAGCGATTTCGTGATGGCGCTTGGATGGGGGCGCGGGGAGAAGCTGCTCGAGCTGCCCCACCTCCCGGCAAGAGATGTCATTCTCTTTTTTCCGCCCTTTGGAGTCGATACCGGTGAGGCGTATGCCATGCTCGATGCCGCGCGCGGCGCGTCGACACCATCCGCGCCCGAGCTCACCACGGAGCTCCTCACCAACTGGGAGTCGGTCGCGAGAATCTCGGTCAACGATTTCGAGGCTGTGATAAGGCCGCGCTGGCCCGCCATCGAGGCTTTGCTCGCGCGCGGCGACCGGCACGGGGTCTTTTTCAGGATGAGCGGTTCGGGGTCGACTGTGTTCAAGATATCGGGGATTACCACTCGTCCCGTCGAGCGGGAGGCGAACCTGCCGCCTCTCGTTGTTCCACCTGGCACGAAGAGCCTCGTCACGCGCTCGGCGGAGAGCGTTGTCCCCGTGGAGATACTGGACTAGCTTTCCCTTCCCGCTGCCCCTTCGTCCAATGGCAGGACATCGGTCTTTGGATCCGGTAATGGTGGTTCGAATCCACCAGGGGCAATTGAACTAAGTCTTTTGCCCACTTAACTTGTAAGGCTGCATGGACGGATTATCCGTACCCGCTCATGGCTTCAAGCTCATCGCCGGGCCCGGTAACCCGGAACTGTGCGGTGAGATAGCGCGAATGCTGGATGTGCCGTTCTGCAAGACGACGGTCACCCGCTTCGCCGACGGCGAGATCTTCGTCCGCATCGACGAGAACGTCAGAGGCAACGACGTCTTCATCGTGCAGCCGACAAATCCGCCGGCCGACAACATCATGGAGCTCCTGCTCCTGATCGACGCGGCGCGCAGGGCTTCGGCCGCGCGGATTACGTGCGTGATGCCCTACTACGGGTACTCGAGGCAGGACCGCAAGGACCAGCCCCGGGTGGCGATCGGCGCGAAGCTGCTCGCCAACATGATTACCGTTGCTGGAGCAAATCGCGTTTTAGGTCTCGATTTTCACCAGCACCAGCTTCAGGGGTTCTTCGATGTTCCGGTGGACCACCTGTATGCGGCGCCGGTGTTCGTTTCGCATTACAGAAAAAAGAATCTGCACGATCTCGTCGTCGTCGCTCCGGATGTAGGATCGGCGAAGATGGCGAGAGGGTTCGCCAAGAGGCTCAACGGCTCGCTGGCGATCATCGACAAGCGACGGCCGAAGGCCAACGTATCGGAGGTCGTCAACGTCGTCGGTGAAGTGGAAGGAAGGGACTGCATGCTGGCGGACGACATGATCGATACCGCGGGCACCGTGTCCGAAGCGGCAAAGGCTCTGAAGGATCTGGGTGCGCGTGATGTGTACGTTTGCGCGACGCACGCTCTTCTTTCCGGACCCGCGGTTGACAGGCTCTCGAAAGCGCCGATCAAGGAAGTGACGGTTACCGATACCGTCATGATTCCCAAGGCGAAGCGGTTCGAGACGCTATGCGTGTTGTCGGTCGGCGAGCTTTTGTCGAAGGCGATCCGCTACATTCACAGCGAGCAGTCGGTCAGCTCGCTGTTCGAGCAGTGAGGCTCAGATGGCAGAAGCGATAGAAAAGGTCGCGAAGGAATTCGCGGCAGCGGTCCTGGACATTATAGAATGGGCGTGGCGAAAGGTGACCGCGCCCCAAAAAGGATGAATCAGCATGGCAATCGTTTCATTTAGCGCGACAGCTCGCGACGTATCCGGAAAGGGCGCCGCCCGCTCTCTTCGCAGGCAGGGGCAGGTTCCCGCGGTCATCTACGGACACGGCCGCGATCCGCAGCCGCTTTCCCTCAATGCGCGCGATCTCGACAAGCTCCTCGGCCACATTCAGGCTGAGAGCACGGTCATCGAAGTATCGGTTGGCGGCCAGACCGCGAAGACGCTCATTCGCGAGATCCAGCGCCACCCGATCAAGCGTCAGATTCTGCACGTCGACTTTCAGGCGCTCGTCGCCGGTGAAAAAGTCACGGTCAGCATCCCGATCGTGCTCACCGGAGTTTCCGAGGGCGTGCGGCTCGAGGGCGGTGTTCTCGATCAGACACTCCGCGAGCTGGAGATCGAAGTCGATCCGTCGAACATTCCGGATCACGTCGATCTCGACGTCACCAACATGGTGATCGGCGATTCGCTCCACGTCAGCGACATCAAGCTGCCTGAAGGCGTCGAAGTGCTCGACGATCCCGAGACGTCGGTTGCGGTTCTCGCCGCTCCGCGCGCGGTGATCGAGGAAGCGCCTGCGGCCGAGGCGGTCGAGGGTGCGGCTGAAGGTGCGGCCGAGCCTGAAGTCATCGGCAAGGGCCTGGGTGACGAGGAAGAGGGCGAGGGCGGCGAGCCGTCCGGCGGCGGCGGCGGCAAGAAGTAATTATTGGATAGCCTTTGAAGGTCATAGTCGGTCTCGGAAATCCGGGCCGCGAGTACGCCGCGACACGGCACAACGTCGGCTGGTGGTTGATCGACCACCTCGCCGACGTTTGGCATTTTGACGGCTGGAAGAAAGACGGCGAGGCGCACGTCGCGAACGGCACTGTCAACGGACTGAAGGTCAGGCTTGTGAAGCCGCAGACTTTCATGAACCTGAGCGGACAGGCGCTCAAGACCTACGTCCGCCGGCCGTTCTGGAGCGCTGCGAAGGATTTGCTGATTGTCGTCGACGAGGTGCAGATACCTGTCGGGCGTTTTCGGGTCCGCGCTCGCGGAAGTGCCGGCGGCCACAACGGGTTGAAGAGCGTCGAGCATTCGCTCGGGACGCAGGAATACGCGCGGCTTCGGATTGGAGTCGGCCCGAGCGAGGAGCGAAAGCGGATCTACAAGGATCTCGCCGATTTCGTCCTTTCACCGTTCGCGCGCGACGAGCGGGAAGATGTTCTCGCTCTCATGCCGCAGCTGACGGGGACGGCAGAGACGTGGCTAAAGGACGGTGTTGAGAAGGCGATGAACCTGCACAATCGCGCGCCGGAGCCGGACGCCGATGTGTGATTTCTCGGCGTATGGATCGCAACGTTATCCAGGCATCCACAATACCTAAGCAGGGAGCTGAAAGCTTGGCAGCTGCTTAGCCGGGAGCTCTCATAATGGCGCTATTGGATTCGCGAATGCCTGCACCGCGCGTCCTTGAACGCCAATATGGAGGCTCCGAGCTAGGGAGCCGTAAAGCTTAGAGCTCCCTGCTTCAGTCTCGTGGATGCCGAAGCTCTGCCTCGATCTGAAACGCCGAGACTAACCGATTAGGTTGTTCTCCAAATGCTAAAACTAGGAATCGTCGGCCTCCCGAACGTCGGCAAGTCAACTCTATTTAACGCGCTCACAGCCGCGAAAGCCGAAGCAGCAAACTATCCGTTTTGCACTGTCGAACCGAACGTCGGCATGGTCGAAGTCCCCGACCCTCGGCTCAATAAGCTCGCCGAGATCGTGAAGCCGAAGAAAACCGTGCCGGCCGTCGTGCAGTTCGTCGACATCGCCGGTCTCGTCAAAGGCGCGGCTGAGGGCGAAGGGCTCGGCAACAAGTTCCTTTCGAACATCCGTGAGACCGATGCGATCGTCCACGTCGTGCGCTGCTTCGAGGATCCGGACGTGACGCACGTGATGGGAGCCGTCGATCCTGTACGCGACCAGGAAGTCATCGAATTCGAGCTGGCGATCGCCGACCTCGGGTCACTCGAGAAGCGACTGGACAAGACTCGCCGCTCCGCACGAACTGGCGACAAGGAAGCGGTGGCGGAGCTGCCGATGCTGGAGAAAGCGTACGGATTTCTCAAGGATGGCAGAGGTCTTTGGGAGGCGCGTCTCAGCGCCGAGGAAAAGGCGGTTCTCGCTCCGCTGACGCTGATGACGGTGAAGCCGATACTCTACGCAGCGAATGTCAGCGACTCGGAGCTCTCGGGAGAGGAAGGCCCGCACCTCAAGGCGCTTCGGAAAGCCGTCAAGGAAAGCGGCGAGCAGGCGGAAGTGGTTCCCTTCTCCGCCAAGATCGAGGCGGAGCTCTCTGAGTTGCCGCCCGAAGACCGGGCGGAGTTTCTCTCGTCGCTCGGGCTCGAGTCGGCGGGCCTGGACCGTCTCATTCGCGCCGGCTACCGGCTCCTCGGCCTGGAGACGTATTTCACCGCGGGCGAGCAGGAAGTTCGTGCGTGGACCATCCACAGGGGCGACACCGCGCCCAAAGCCGCGGCGGTGATACACACGGACTTCGAGCGCGGATTCATCCGCGCCGAGACCGTCTCCTACGACTCCTTCATCGGGAACGAAGGATGGAAAGGCGCCCGCGAGAGAGGCGCCGTGAGGTCAGAGGGAAAGGAGTACGTCGTCCAGGACGGCGACGTACTCCTCTTCCGATTCAACGTCTAAAGCTTCGCCGTCTAGTTGCTGCGGGCAATCTGGCCGCGGATCTCGCCACCAGGGAACGCAGCAGTGTGAACGTTCGCGTAGGCGGTGCCGGCGATGAATAGATCCCGCACGGCGGCAACCGTAAACGAGGGATTGTTCGCGTCCGTGATCGTTCCCGTTGCGACCTGACCGTTCAGTGTACCCGTGCCCGCTGTAGTGACGTTGGGCATAAAGAGATTGATGATGACGCCTGCGTTTACACCCGCGAGCGCCGGAGCGTGGATGTGGGATTGTGTGACACCCGTGATGTTATTCAGCACCATCGTCCACTCGAAGAACGTGCCCCTGTCAACGAAGGTGACGACGCCGGCTGCCGTCGAAGTCACCGGGGGCGTCCGAACCTCATTGGCGGCGCTGAGCGTCGCTGTATAGGTCGGCGGGGTGGGTGAGGTGCTGTCGCCGCAGCTCAAAGCAACGACGCCAATTACAGCCGCTCCGATGATGCCCGCGGCTATTCCAACTGTTCTGCGCATTTAACCTCCGGAAGGGCGCACGGTAGAAGATAGACCGCGACGACTGGGCATAAAGCCTGATCACGCGAACGACCGCAGAACAACGGCGAGTAGTGCATCTGGGACGGCAGACGGAACGCAGCTTGTTTGTTGTCGTTCTCTAACCCAGAAAATGGCTCCGGGGCGTTGAATTAACAGCATTGTGAGACTAGCTTCCTCTTTCACAACGGCCGCACCCGCGGCCTTCACACCTTCCTCCCACTTCGGCAACCAGATGGGGGGCGGTTTACGACCAAAAGGAGGATTGCCTAGTGCCTCGCACCTACGAGGCGGTCTACATCTTCGACTCAACTCTCGAAGACGCCGCCATCAACGAAAAACTCGCGCGCTTCCACGGAATGCTCGGATCCAAAGAGCAGCCCGAGGTCTTGCATTGGGGACGGCGCCAGCTCGCCTACTCCATCGGTCCGCGCGACAACGGCTACTACGTCGTGTCGAAGTTCGCGACTGAGCCCACCACCCTGCCGGAGTACGAGCGCGCACTCAAGCTCGACGACGGTGTCATTCGCTACCTCATCACGCTGCACGAACACGAAGTCGGTGCGCCGCCGCAGTCCGAGGAAGACCTGGCCGCTGCAACGCGCCGCGACGACGATGACGACGACGAGGATTAACAACCAATGAGAAGACCACAAAAGAGCTGTCCGTTCTGTGAAAGCCGCGTCCGCTGGATCGACTACAAGGACGATCGCACGCTTGGCCGCTTCATTACCGATCAGGGCAAGATCCTTCCCTCGAGACTGAGTGGCTCGTGCGCGCGCCACCAGCGCCAGCTTTCGACCGCCATCAAGAGAGCACGCTTCCTCGCGCTCATACCGTACATTCGCGGTCACCAGGCGTAAATGGGGGAGGCCGCCACGACGGAGGGGAAAACCCAATCGTGGCGGCCGCTGGTGTGGGCGCTGGCCAGCTTTTTTCTGCTGCCCTATTTCCCACCGTTTGATGTAATTGTCCCAATCCAGCAGACGGTTCTGCTGCTGGTTCCCGCTCTGGCGGCCTGTTCGATCGTGGGATGGAAATTCGGCGGCCGGGCCGCTCTCGCCCTGATCTGGCTGGCCGTTGCTGCGTCCGTGCTGTTGCAGCCGACGGTGTGGATGCATCTGCAGCCCGTTGCGCCTCCGGGGTCCGCGTACGATCAGATGAGCCGCGCGTGGGCGATCATTCTGGCGGCAGGTTTCGGGCTCGTGTGCATACTGATGAACTCCACTCCGGCATTCTTTGTACGCGGTCTCACGGCCGCCGGTGTGGCGTTTGGAGTCGCGCTGGCAATCGCTCTGTCATCCCCGAGCGGCATCGCTCGCTTTCAGCACACCGGAGGCGAAGAGCTGATGAGGAGAGCTGCCGCTACCATCGAGAAGAGCGAGCAGACCCTGCAGACAGAGGGCTGGAAAGATATGACAGACCGGTTACCCGTTCTGCAGGAATCCATCGAGTACGGGATCGAAGTGGAGCGGGAACTCCCGAAGCACACGGCGCCACTGATCCCAGCGCTCCTCGCGCTCGAATCCCTCGCCGCGTTGGCGCTGGCGTGGAGCATTTACCACAAGCTGTCGCGGGTGAACATCGGCCAGCCACTCAGTCCGCTGCCAGAATTTCGCTTCAACGACCAGATGATCTGGGCGCTCGCGGTAGGATTAACACTCAGCTTGCTGCCGGCTTTCAGCGACGGGAGGAATGCCGGATTCAATCTCCTCCTTTTCTTTGGCGCCCTCTACGTGATCCGAGGACTCGGCGTTCTCGTATGGATTTCCAAGGGGCGCTACCTTTTCATTGTAATTCTCAGTCTTCTCCCCCAGGGGATGCTCCTCCTCGGGGCGCTCGCTCTCGCTCTGGGTCTGGGCGACACGTGGCTCGATCTCCGTCGACGCCCCAAGGCGGCCTGACCGTACGATTCGCCGCCTATTTGTGCTAGAATTACCCGTTCTCAACGATCACTGAAGGAATTTTTCCAATGCCAATGGAAGTCATACTCAGACAGGCAGTTGAAAAGCTCGGCCACCCGGGCGACATCGTGAAGGTCTCCGCCGGGTACGCGCGCAACTACCTGCTGCCGCGCGGCTTCGCCTACGAGGCGACTGCCGGCAACCGGAAGCGCATCGAGCAGGAGCGCCAGCGCCTGGAGCAAGCCGAAGAGGCACGTCGCGGAAGCGCGTCGGAAATTGCAATCAAGCTCGAGCAGGTCTCGCTGACTTTCTCAGCCAGAGTCGGGGACGAGGGCAAGCTCTTCGGCTCGGTCACATCGTCCGACATCCAGCACCAGCTGGAAGCCCAAGGCTTCCAGATAGAGAAGCGGCAGATCGAGCTCCACGAGCCGATCCGGGCGTTGGGGGTTTATCGTGTGCCGATCCGGTTGCATGCCGATGTCCATCCGGAGATCAAGGTTTGGGTTATCAAGCAGTAGTGTTCCTGGCCACTCTTGTAATTCCGGCCGGATCCAAGTTTTGAGTGGCCAATCATAAGTCGTCGGTATTCAGTGGTTGCCAGTCAACCACTGATAACCACTGGCAGACTGAGCACTCCTTACTGGCAACTCACGACTTGGATCCCCTCCGCCGTACCTGGTACTTCTCCCCCGCACAGCCACAGCGATTCCTGCTCTTTCGACGTAACTGGAATTGGCGTGCGAAATGCTGGGTAGAACCCCTCACGGAACTTTCTCACCATAAGTAAGCTACATACAGCGTTGCGGCGCTTGCGCCGCATCTGAACCCTTCACCGAACCGCATGGCCACAACCCTGTCATCTGTAACCGCCCGCGAAGGCGCGCAACGGGTTCAGCGCGCCGCACAGCTGTGCGTGGACATGAAAGCAAACGACGTCGTGCTCCTGAATCTGCAGGGCGTTACCGACATGACGGACTATTTCGTCATCGCGAGCGGCACCTCCGATACCCACGTGAGATCGATCGGCGAGCACGTGATATCGGAAATGAAGAAAGCGGGATTGAGCGTGCACCACACGGAAGGATTGGAACAGGGCCGCTGGGTGCTGCTCGATTTCTTCGATTTCGTAGTTCACATCTTCCATCCGACACTCCGGTCATTCTATCAGATTGAGCGACTTTGGAGCGATGCGGAAACAGTGGCGCTGGAACCACAGGAGTAAGAGTAAAATGAAAGCCGCGCGGATTCTGATGGTCACCCTTGGACTGCTCCTCGGCGCTCGCCTCGACGCGCAGCAGTACTTCGGGATGAACCAGGTACAGTACAAGCACTTCGACTGGCGAGTTATCGAGACCGAGCACTGGCTCGTGCACTACTACCCGGAGGAGCGCGCCGGAGCGATGGAAGCCGCGCGCCTGGCCGAGCGGTCGTACGCGCGCCTGTCGAAGATTCTCGACCACCAGTTCCGCGAACGGAAGCCGATCATTCTCTTCGCCTCACGCTCCGAGTTCGGGCAGAACAACGTCACGGGCGATCTCGGCGAAGGTACGGGCGGTGTCACCGAAGCCCTCCGGCACCGCATGATCCTTCCGCTGACGGGAGACCTCGGGAGCTTCGAGCACGTTCTCGCGCACGAAATGGTGCACGAGTTCCAGTACGACATCTTTGCGCGCGGCAAGGCCGGCGCAAATCTGCAGACGCTCAGCCAAGTCGATCCACCGCTCTGGTTCATGGAAGGAATGGCGGAGTATCTGTCGATCGGTCCGGTGCATCCGCTGACCTCATCATGGCTCCGCGACGCCGCCGTCAACGGAACCGTGCCGACCATCGAGCAGATGACGGAGCGTCCCGACAAGTATTTCCCCTATCGCTACGGCGAGGCTCTCTGGGAGTATGTCGGAGAGCGTTGGGGTGATGCCGCGATCGGCGAGATTCTTCAGAACGCAACGACGCTCGGAATCGCCCGCGCGTTTCAGCGTCAGCTCGGCCTCACACTGCACGAGCTGAGCGACGACTGGCGCGAATCGGTCAACGCGAAATACCTGCCCCAGGCAGCCGCGCTCGACCGCCCGCGCACCTTCTCTCAGCCGCTGCTCACCGAAAGAAAGAGCGGAGGCCAGATATTCCTCGCCCCGTCACTCTCGAGCGACGGCAATCGCATCGCGTTCCTCTCGAACGGGAATGAGAAGCGCGGTGAGCTGTTCATCGATCTCTGGCTCGCCGACGCGCGCACCGGCAAGCGCATCAAGCGGCTGGTGGAGAGCACGTTGAATCCGAACTTCGAGGAACTGAGGCTTCTTTACTCCCAGAGCTCGTTCTCGAACGACGGACGCACGCTCGCTTTCACTGCGCAGCGCGAAGGAAAGGACGTCTTGTACCTGATGGACGTGGCGAGCGCCAAAGTGCGAGCCAGGCTCGACCTTCCTCTCGACGCAGTCACTAGTCCCGTCTGGTCGCCCGATGGCAGGCAGCTCGCGTTTAGCGGCAGTCGCGGCGGAATCAGCGACCTGTACATTGTGAACGCAGACGGCAAGGGTCTGCGACAGCTCACGAACGATCTGTACGGAGACCTGCAGCCGGCGTGGTCGCCAGACGGCACCCGCATCGCGTTCTCGACCGATCGTGGCCCTGACACGAACCTGCAGGTGCTGAAGCTCGCCAAGTGGCGGATTGCGGTCATGGACATCAGCTCTGGGGCGATCGAGGTGCTACCCAACCAGGGCGGCCTAAACCTCAACCCTCAATGGTCGCCCGACGGTCGCGAGCTCGCGTTCATCTCCGATCGGACAGGCATTCCGAACGTCTTCCTCTACGACTTCGGCAATCAGCAGCACTATCAGATCACCAACGTGCTCGGCGGCGTTTCCGCGATAACGGAATACAGCCCCGCGATCACCTGGGCGCGCACAGCGGACCGGATGGCCTTCACCTATTACGAGAAGGGTGACTACACCGTCTGGGCGTTCGACAATCCGCGTGGGCTGAAGAAGACCGCGTTCAGGCCTGGCGCGACCAATGCCCTCGCGGCAGCGCCAGATTCACCGGCTGCGCCGAGGACCGGACTCGATTCGATGACTCTGCGGCCGCGCACCGGGGACCCCGTCTCGGTATATCGCGCTCCAGCTGGAACGCGGCAATCGTCGGTGTTGGCTGCGCAGGAAACTGTCGCGGAGCTGCCGCCGAGTGTCGCGGTTCTGATGTCTGACCCGCTGTTCGGGCTCCCCGACACGAGCCGGTTCAAGGAGCACCCGTATCACGTCTCATTCCACCCAGATTACATCGCCAACCCGTCGATCGGCTATACGCCGAATTACGGCACGCTTGCCGGCGGTACCGCTTTCGTATTCAGCGACCTGCTCGGAAATCATCAGCTGGCGGTAGCCGGGAACGTCTACGGCAGGCTCAGCGACGCAAGCGTGTTCCTCGGTTACGCGAATCTCAGCCACCGTCTGCAGTACACGACGGGGATTTCGCAGGATCCGGTTTACGTCCCGCTGAACGGTGGGTTCGTGCCCAATGGCCAGTTGATCCGTTATCAGAACGACTACCTGCGCTACGTAGTGAGGAATGTTTTCCTGACCGCGCAGTATCCGTTCAACCGGTTTACTCGCGTCGAGACAGGATTGCAGTTCAACAGCATAGGCCAGGGCATAGTGTCCGTCTTTCAGGACTGCAATCAGGCCGGGTTCTGCGGCGACGTTCAATTCAAAACCGCCCAGAAACTGCCGACGATAAACTACGTGACCCCTTCTACTGCGTTTGTCTCGGACAACACCTTGTTCGGCAACACCGGTCCCGTGATGGGTCGGAGAATGCGCTTCCAGGCACAGCACAGCCTCGGCAAGATCAACTTCAGCGAATTCCTCGCGGATTATCGCCGGTACGATCCGATCATCTTCAACACGTTGACCTTCGCAACGAGATTCCTTTCGTCGGTATCGGTCGGACCGGATGAAGGATTTTTCCCGAAATACATCGGCCGCCCCGATTTCATTCGCGGGTACGACCGGGCCAACTTCAATTTCGTGGACTGCACCGCTGTGATTGGTGCGCAGGCTGATTGCGCCAACGCGCAGCTCGCCGGCAGCAGAGTGGCGGTGGCGAACGCAGAGCTGCGCTTCCCCATCATCCGCCGCTTTGACATCGGAAGCAGCTTTGGCTTGCCCCCGGTCGATGGATTGATCTTCTACGACGCCGGCCTTGCATGGAACAAGGCCCAGACGCCGCACCTGGGCCGCGCGCCTGAAGGGTACGACCCGAACCTGAACCGCTACCCGCTCACGAGCTGGGGCGCCGGACTGCGCGTCAACTTGTTCAACCTGGCAATTCTGCGCTGGGACTACGCGCGCCCGATGTCCGGCGGCCGAAAGCCGAACGTCACCTTCTCGTTGGGAGCGAGCTTCTAACCGTTGCGTCGCCTCCTACTGCTGGCGCTGCTCTGTGCGGCTTGCACGAAAGACAAGGCAGCGCCTGACAGCACCACTCTCCCTGTAACAGAAATTCATGGGCCTGAGCCGCTTCTCCTCCGCGTACCACGCGGAGGAGGAGTGGGGCACGTCTACGTGTACCCGAAGCTCGATTCCGCCGTGTGGAGCGTCGACGAGGCGCCGGCGCTCGATCACGTGATGGCGTTCGATGCTGAGAACGGGACGATTGCCTACGTCGATACAAAAGGTTTCCCGGGACGGATCGATCTCCGGGAAACCGACGTCGCGAAGGCATCGAAGGCCAAGCTGACTTCACTCTCGTCCGCGAACGGGAGCGACATCTACGGCGTCAATTCCAAGGGCGAGATCGTTCGCCTGAATCCCAACGGCGGCGACTGGCACTTCAAGCCACCCGTTCCCGCGCGCGCGGTGTTCGCGCAGCCCAACGGCGAGCTCATCGTCTCGGCCAACAAGGGTTCTCAGACGCTCGTGTGGAAGGTGCGTCCGCCTGACGACATCATCCAGGACAGCATCACGCTGCCGCTCTCGGGACGCGGCGTGAGAACACAGGTGGGCGACCGGATCTATTTCACCGTCGACAGCGGCCTCGCCGGCGTGAGAGTAAAAGATCTCTCGCTCACCGGGACGATCGAGCTCGAGAGCAGCGTGCGCGCTCTCGCTCCGACGCCAAGCGGGGACAGAGTCTACATTACCACGGCGGGTGACAGCGCAATCTCGATCGTCGATCGCTACAGCGGACGCGTCACAAAGGGTGTCGTCCTCCCCGCCCCGCCCGCCGATCTTCGAATGGACGCCCTCGGCCGCTACCTCCTCGCGCGTTTCCCAAAGGGTGACTCTGCGTGGGTGATTGCGATCGGGACGAATCACCTCGTCGGCGCGGTGCCGACCAAATGGGATACTGATCTTCCGGCGATAACTCCCGACGGAGAGCTCGCTGTGCTGGGAGCTAAAGACGTTCGGCTCCTCGACCCTGAAAAGCTCGACGTCAAATCCACCGTCGAGGGTGGAGCACGGGACTTCTGGTACTTCTTTGCGTGGGATGGTTTCCGGCCGAGAGCGAGAGGGCTCGATCAACCGGTGACTTTCCCCGGTGATGCCCCACCCGATTCGCTCGGAGCGAGTTCCACGCCGTCGAGCACAGATCCGCCGGTTACGGTGCCATCGCTTCCGGATACCGCGCCCGCCGCTGGCGTTCAGCCCGCGCCTGCGTCCGGGTTCACAGTTCAGTTTGCCGCGATTCTCACCGAAGAAAAAGCGCGACAAATCGCGAGCACGATCCAGGTGGGCGGCAACACTGCGCACGTCGTGGCGACGACCACCTCGGGCAATCAGATATTCCGCGTGGTGATGGGACCTTTCGCGACGCGGCAGGAAGCCGAGAAAATCGGACGTGCCGCGAAGCGAGAATACTGGGTCTACGAGGGCTCCCCTTGAACTCGCGTGTCTCCGGTGGACGCCCGGTAGCATGGGAAGACGCCGGAAGGCAGATAGCACCACTACTGGGCAGCTACTCCGCTGTTGTAGTCACATCCTCAGACCCGCTCGCAGCTGCACATGTGGCGATCGGCATTGCCCGCGCTGAAGCGGCGCACAGACGCTCTGTCGTAGCAGACCTGGTCGGCGACCTACCTCCCCTGCGCTCGCTCGTCAACGAAGAGGATCCTCATGGGATCACCGACAGCTTTCTCTACGGTGTGTCGCTCAACAAGATCGGTTACCAGGTCGAGGGGAGCGACAATCTCTACGTCATGCCGAGCGGGACGGAGCCCGACATCGGCGAAGAGATCTTCCGCAGCGCACGCTGGAAGAAATTGGCCTCCGGATTTGCTGAAGCCGGCGCGCTTCTCCTCCTCGTGGCACCGAACGATTCACCGGGACTCGGCGATCTGAGCGATCAGGTCGACGGAGTGGTGCTGGTCAAGGACGCCGAGCTCGCGAGCGCGCCCGCCGCGCTCATATTGGCGCGCGTCGCCTCTCCCACGCCCACTCTCAAAATCCCGCTCTACAAAATCGCCGAGCGTGCCGCGACCTGGAAGCAGCACCGCTGGTTTTATCCGGTCGTGGGCGGCATCGCGCTGCTGCTGGTCGCGTCGCTCGCTTTGGGTCTCATGCTGGCGGGCGTGGGAAGATCAGTCCGTCAACCACCTCGCGTCGCAGCCAGGGCTATGCCGGCTCCGACGCCTCCTCCTCCGCGGCCGCCACCAGAAACCCTCTACGTTGCGCCTCCGGCAAATGTCAATGACTCGGCGTCCGCTGCTGCTTTCACAGTTGAATTGCTAGTCGCAAACACCGCCGAAGGTGCTAACTTGTTCGTTAGAAAAAATGGCGCGGCATTGCCGGCCGCCGCCGTGTCGCCCGTTCCAATTGACCCGGACCGAACTTCATGGTACAAGGTTACCGCTGGCGCCTACACGAGGAGAGAACAGGCTGACTCGCTGCTGCTCGCTCTGCGGACCTCGGGGGTTCTTAACGATCCCGCGGGGAGTGTCACCCGGACGCCACTGGCGCTGCTCGTCGACAGTGTTCCCAGTCAGGGCGGTATCACCGACGCAGTCAACGCCGCCGTCCAGAAGTACACGGCCCGCGCGTTGCCGGTCTACGCTTTGATCCAGATCGACGGAGGCGCGCTGCTTTATTCAGGCGCCTTCGCAACGGCCGATCAGTCGGCCGAGCTCATTAGGACATTGCGCGGCGCGGGCCTCAAGCCCGTGCTCGTTTACCGAACAGGGAGAGCGCCTTAGTGCGTCTTACGAAACTCGAGATTCACGGTTTCAAATCGTTCGCTGATCAGACGAATATGGTGTTCGAGGCCGGCGTGACCGCGATTGTCGGCCCGAACGGCTGCGGAAAATCCAATGTCTCCGATGCCGTCCGCTGGGTGTTGGGAGAACAGCGCGCCAAGACGCTCAGAGGCGCGAAGATGGAAGAAGTGATCTTCCAGGGATCGTCCGCGCGCCGGGCCGTCAATGTGGCGGAAGTCTCTCTCCATTTCGAGAATGACGACGGCACCCTGGACATTCCCTTCCGCGAGGTCGTCATCACGAGACGGCTTAGCCGCTCGGGTGAGAGCGACTATTTCCTGAACGGCGCAGCCTGCCGGCTCCGCGACATTCACGATATGGTCCGCGGCACAGGGCTGGGTGCCGACTCCGGTGTCGTCATCGAAGCCAGGATGGTCGACGCACTCCTGAGCGATCGTCCTGACGATCGTCGGGAGCTGTTCGAAGAGGCCGCTGGAGTCGGACTGTATCGCGACCGGAAGCGCAGCGCCGAGCGCAGGCTGGAAGAGACTGCGACAGACCTCTCGCGAATCGACGATCTGATCGCCGAGGTCCAGAGCCAGGTTCGCTCGCTGTCGCGCCAGAGAAAACGTGCCGAGCGGTACACTGAGCTCACGGCGCGTCGCTTTACGCTCGAAGTTGCGTACGCCTCGCGCGAAATGGACGCCTGGCGCGGCGAGCTTTCACGCCTCGAGGAGCGAGTGTCGCTGCTCCGCGTCGAAGTGCCAACCGAGGAAGAGCGCCTGCGTAGCGCCGAATCTGCACGTGATACAGCACTGACCGAACGCACGAGCGCCGAGGCGAGACGCACCGAGCTGGCGAGACTCGTCTCCGGTCAGCGAGAGACCACGCAGCAGCTTCGTGGCGAAATCGCTGTTGCGGAAGAGCGACTGAAGAACGCCACGTCGCGACGCGAGCGCGCCGAGGAAGAGCGTCGCGAAGGCGATGCAATCGCGGGACGCGTGAGCGGAGAGCTCGAGCGCGCATCAACGGAGCTGGCCGACCTCGGCGCCGCCCTTCAGGCCGCCGACGAATCACTGCGCGCTCACGCCCGCCGCGAAGAAGAAGTTCGCGCGAGCTTGAGCGTCGCGCGCGCGAATCTGGAGCAGGGTGAGCGCGCATTGCGCGAGCTGCGCGAAGAGCTTCACCGCACTGCGCTCGATCAACAGAGCGGAGAGCGCGAGCGCGAGGAGCTGGCCGCGAGGCGCGAGGCACTCGAGACCGAACAGTTGCAGCTCTTCGACGCCGCTGAATCCGCGCGTAGAGAGCTCGCCGCGGCGGAAGATGCCGCTGCAATCGCGGCTGCTCTCTTCGCGGCGACGACTGGCTCGGCCGACGATGCACGGGATAGGCTGCAACAGGCCAGGGAGCGCGAGAGCGCGGCGCGCTCCGAGCTGCTTCGCGCCGAGGAGCTGCACACGGCCCTGAGCGCGAAGCTAAACGCGCTCGAGGGTCTGGAGAGAGAGCGTGTGGGGCTGGCTCCGGCGGCCGCGCGCTTGCTGAAGGAGCGCGGCATCTTCGGAGAGGGCGCCGTACTCGGCCCACTCAGCGACTTCATCAGCACCGACGCCGTTTCGGCCGGGCTCGTCGAGCGATTCCTCGGACCTACGGTGAATGCTGTTTTGGTTCGCGATAGAGGAGTCGCCGAAGCGGTTCGCGCATGGCACGCGTCCGCGTCTCCCGGACCGCTGTTGCTTCTTCCCGTTGATTCAGTGAACGGAGAGGGACCGGCGATTTCCGGAGCCGCGGCTGATCTGGCGGGTCTTGTTGAATCGTCGTCTCCCGCGAGCGGATGGGTGCGTTCCCTGCTCGGACGCGTTACGTCGATGGAAAGCGGGACGGCATTCGTGGACGCGCGCGGCGCGATCTGGCTGCCCGCCGCGGAATCAGGACCCGGACCACTGCGTCGTCGCGCGGAAATCACAGAGCTCAAGCAGTCCGTCACCAACAGCGCCGCCGCGCGTCATGCTGCGGCCGCGACCGCGGAATCCGAGCGCGCTGCGCTGGGAGCCGCTGAGCGCGCATCGGTCGTCGCGCAGGAGGCGGCATCACAGGCTGCGCGAGCCAACGCCGATGCAGCGGATCGCTCTGCCACACTCGGCAGGCAACACCAGCGCGCCGCCCGCGAGGCCGCGGAAGCGCGCGCATTGATGGATCGGCTCACGGAACGCGTAGCTACAACGATCGCACGAGTAGAATCACTTGGCGTAAGTGCGCGTGAGATCGAGGGCAGGATCACCGAACGGGAGAGCGCTGTCGACGCTGCGAGAGAGATGCTCTCCAGTGCCGAGCAGACGCAGGACGAGGCACGTGAGCAGCGCACGGCGAGCCAGATACGACGCGCTCAGGCGCAGGCCCAGCTCGAGGTCGCGGCCGACAGGCAGCGCCATCTTAGCGACGAATTCACGTCGGCTACTGGCCGGCTCGAATCGCTTCAGCTCGAGCTGTCCGCACTCTCGAGCGCTGATGCGCAGCTCACCGAGCAGATTTCAGAGTGGCAGGGCGATCTCGATGCGCGTCAGGCTACGCTCGAGGACGCCGAGCAGAAGCTCGCGGACGCGGAGCGCGCCGTCCACGAGGTAGACGAGCGACTCACTACCGATGAGCATGGTCTCGTCGAGATACGTCGCCACTCAGCGGCCCTGAGCGAGGCGCTGCACGCCGCGGAGCTCCGCTACACCGAGCTTTCCGGGCGCCGCACGGCGATCAGAGAGCGACTGGAAGCCGAATGGAAGAAGCCGGTGGACGAATTGCTCGCAGGAGTGGAATCGATCGAGATGGACGACGAGACCCTTCGCGCCGAAGCGGGATTGGTACGCGAGCAGCTCGAAGCGCTGGGACCCGTCAATCCCCTCGCAATCGAGGAGCACGAGGAGGAGACCAAGCGACTCGGCTTCCTCACCGCGCAGCGCGATGACCTCAACTCGGCGAAGACCTCTCTGCAGCAGGCAATTCGGGAGATCGACGCCACCGCGCAGGCACTATTCCTCCAGACGTTCGTCAAGGTGCGCGAGAACTTCCGCAACATCTTCATGACTCTGTTCGGTGGCGGCGAGTGCGATCTGCGTCTCGAGAATCCGGAGAGTCCCCTCGACGGCGACATCGAGATCCATGCGTCCCCGCGAGGAAAGCGGACGCAGAGAATCCACCTGCTCTCGAGCGGCGAGAAGGCGCTTGTCGCGCTTTCCCTGTTGTTCGGAATCTTTCTCACGAAGCCGAGCCCGTTCTGTCTGCTCGACGAAGTGGATGCGCCGCTCGACGATCAGAACATCGGTCATTTCGTGCGCATGCTCAACCGCTTCAAGGCAAAGACTCAATTCATCGTGATCACGCACAACCCGCGCACGACGACCGAGGCGGCCGACGCCGTTTACGGCGTGACGATGCAGGAGCCTGGAGTGTCGTCGCTCGTGAGCGTCCGCATGCGCGGCAGGACTGTCGACGAGACCATCACACCGGCGCACCCCGCCCACACACCACAGCTGCACGACGCGCCAGCCGACGCCGCCGAGCCAGCTCCACTGACTGCGTAAATGCTAGTAGTAATGTCACACGACGCGACGGCGAAGGACGTCGATCGCGTGGTAGAAATCATTAAGGAGATGGGTTACGAGGCGAGACCGATGCCCGGCGCGCAGCGCACGGCGGTCGGACTCGTCGGCAACGATGGACGCGTCGATGCATCGCGCATCGAGGCGTTGCCGGGCGTAGCGCAGATCATTCACGTCACGCAGCCGTACAAGCAGGTCTCGCGCGAATGGCGGTCGGAGAACACAGTGGTGGAGATCGCGCCGGGCGTCGCCGTCGGTGGCGACAGCGTCGTAGTGATTGGAGGTCCGTGCTCGGTCGAATCAGAAGAGCAGATTCTCTCCGCGGCGCGGATCGTGAAAGCGGCCGGGGGAAATGCGCTGCGTGGCGGCGCGTTCAAGCCTCGCAGCTCGCCCTACTCGTTCCAGGGCATGGGCAAGAAGGGACTGGAGCTGCTGGCACTTGCGCGCAAGGAGACGGGCCTTCCCATCGTCACCGAGGCAATGGACGATGAGGGAGCGAAGATCGTGGGTGAGATCGCGGATTGCATTCAGATCGGCGCGCGCAACATGCAGAATTATTCGCTGCTCAAGACCGTCGGAAAGATGAGGAAGCCTGTGCTCCTCAAGCGAGGGATGGCGGCGACCATCAACGATCTTCTGCTGAGCGCCGAATACATCCTCTCCGAGGGAAATGCGAACGTGATTCTGTGCGAGCGAGGCGTTCGCAGCTTCGATCCCGCAGCGCGCAACATGCTCGACCTCACGGCTATCCCGATCGTGCACCGGCTGTCGCATCTTCCGATCATCGCCGATCCAAGTCACGGCACTGGTCTCCGCGACAAGGTGATTCCGATGGCGCGCGCAGCGGTCGCCGCCGGCGCGGACGGAGTGATCATCGAGGTGCACCCCGAGCCGGACCGCGCCTTGTCGGATGGGGCGCAGTCGCTCTATCCGGATCAGTTCACGCAGCTCGTGGGAGAGCTCCGCGCCGTCGCGGCCGCAATCGGCCGCAACATTCCCCCCGCCAAAACCGGAACGGCATAAGCTCTGCCGGGTACCCTCACATATGACAAAGCTCAACTACATCGCGGCGATGGCATTCGCCGCCTTTCCGATCGCCGCACGGGCGCAGAATGCAGATGCGATCATCGATCGCGCCGTCGCGGCCTACGCGAATCTCAACACCATGCGCGCCGAGTTTCGGCAGACGCTGACAAATCCGCTGACGGGCAGCTCGCAGGCGACGAGCGGAGTGATTCTAAGAAAGAAGCCGAATCTGCTGAGCATCAACTTCAACAGCGGCGACCGGGTGACGGCTGATGGATCGACGCTCTGGATGTACCTTCCGAGCAGCACTCCCGGCCAGGTGATGAAGATGCCCTACACCGGCGCTACCGCGGGCAACGTCGATCCCGCGGAGCAGTTTCTCAACTCCCCCCGGACACGGTTCACGGTGACGTCGGCTGGCACCGCCACCGTATCCGGCCGCGCGACGCACGCGATCACGCTCACCCCGAAGCGTGCCAACACCGGATTCACGAGCGCGAAGGTGTGGATCGACGATGCCGATTCGAGCATCAGGCAGTTCGATGTCGAGACCGCCAACGGATTGAAGCGGCACGTTGTCATTACGAGCTTCACCGCTAATCCGGTACTCAATGGCGCCAGCTTCAAGTTCTCGGTTCCCAAGGGGGCCAAGATCGTCGACCAGCACAGTATGACTGGGAACTAGGTAAGGCGGGTGGCGGAGTATTAAGGCAATGACTTACAACTGAACGGGCGGGAGGCGTCGGCAGATAAAGGTGCCAGTGTTTAGTAACCGCGCGTTCCACCGCGGCCCGTCACTTTCTGCCGGTCGGCCTGAGTAATCCGGCGACCGCCGCCAATTTCTTCGGATCGGTCCCCCGCCTCTGCGCAATTTCGATCGCCGCGGTCGACAACGCCCGGTAAACCGCGAGCGCCGCGTCATGGCCTTCGAGTCCGCGCAGATGCTTCCCGACCGTCTCCGCATCGCCACGCACGATCGGCCCGGTGAGCGCGTCGTCGGGCAGCGCCTGCTTCATGTTTGCGAGCGCTCCGCTCATCAGACTCTCAACTGCCTGGTACGCGCTCGAGTCGGGAATCCCGATGTCGTGCAGCAGGTGGCCCGCCACCGACGCGAGCACGACCGGAAAATTCGACGAGATGACGGCGGCAGCATGGTAAGTCGGCTTCTTGCCCGGCGGAATCTCGAGCGTGCGCGCTCCCAGATGGCCGGCAAGCCTGCGTGACGCGTTCTTGGCCGCGTTATCGCCGTCGATGCCTATCCATCCCTTCCGCAGTAATTCCGCGGACACCTCAGGGTCGCTGAACGGCACTAGGGGGTGAAACGTCCCGCCCGGCATGCCGGCCTTTGCCAGCACGCTGAGTCCGGCAGGCTCCGCGATCGCCGACGTATGGAGGATTGCGGTATCGCGCTGAATGCGGCCGTCCTTTGCCGCGGCGATGACTTCCTCGACGGTCTCATCGAGCTGCGGATCCCGCACGCAGAGCATCACGACGTTCGCGCGGGCGATGTCGGGGGGAATGCTTCCCGTCGATGTCGCGACACCCGACGGCCGCTTGCCGTGCAGCCCAACAACCTCGACCCCTGATGCGCGAAAGGCGCGGAAGAGTCCGCGCCCCACGTGACCGGGCCCGATGATGAAGACCCGTTCGCTCACTCTACTTGTCTCCCCCGCCGCCAGCGGCCGCCGTCGAGTCCGTCGCCGCTGCGTGCGCCGTCGCCTTCTTGAGCAGATCCTGCTCAGATTTTGCGCCGTGCGCCAGATCCAGTGCTTTCTGAAGCGCCTTGTCCACCGAGGCGCGCCGGCGAAACTCCGCATCGCTGCCGAAGACGTAGCGCGCGATGTCGAAGCTGATCACCCGGGAGACGAGCGGCTCCGCCTCATCGTACACGCTCCGAGGAATGTCGATGCCCCGCGCCTTCATTCTGTTCCAGACATCCTCCCGCATCGCGGGAGTCACGACGAAATCAGGAGTCGAGATCCCGCGATTGCCCTTGAGGAAGAGCGCGTAATCCGTGACCGCGTCTCTGAAATGCCCGGCCTTTGCGCCGAGCGCACGAATGAAGTTTCCTTCCGCGACGGCCGTCGTGGTATCGCCAGCGAGGATGTCGGGGGTGATTCCCCCCCCTCCATAAACAGTCCGGCCACCGTCGGTGTGGAATCGCTCGCGCTTGCTGGATGGGACGTCGTCGGGCTCGTCATCGCCTGGTTGCCTGCGCGTGATCGAGCGCCCCACGGGAGTGAACCAGCGCGCGGTCGTGATCTTGAGCCCGCCCTCTGTACCAAACGGAACGATGCTCTGCGCGCTTCCCTTCCCGTACGTCGGCGTGCCGACGATTACAGCGCGATCGTGATCCTGCAACGCGCCGGCGACGATCTCGGACGCGCTGGCGCTGCGGCCATCCACGAGAACGATCAGGGGAAGCTGCGGCCACCGCTGCTTGACTGTGTCCGCGTATTCGCGGTTGGCATCCGGCAGACGCCCGCGCATGCTCACGATCTTCTGCCCTGGGTCGAGAAAAAGATCCGACACCCTCACGCCCTGAGCTAGCAAGCCGCCGGGATTCATTCTGAGATCGAGAACCAACGTCTTCATACCGCGCGCGAGCAACGCCGATATCGCTCCCGTCACTTCCTTCGCGGTGGAATCGCTGAACGCCTTGAGATCGATGTAGCCGACGCCGTCGTTCATTATCGACACTCTCCGGACGGCGCTCTGGTGAATCGTCGTGCGCGGAATCCTGAGCTCGATGGGAGTCGAGATTCCCGGTCGCTCGACTTTGAGCGTGGCGTACGTGCCGGGCTTCCCGCGCAGGTATCTGGCTGCCTCTTCGTTGGTCCAGCCCTTGGTCTGCTTCCCCGCGATCTCGATGATCCTGTCCCCCGGCTGCAGCCCCGCACGCTCGGCGGGCCCGCCCGTCATTGGCGCAACGACGATCAGCCAGCCGTCACGAAGGTCGACTTCGACGCCCAGACCGGCATAGTTGCCGGACGTGCTCTCGTTGAGCCTGGCAAACCGGTCGGGAGGAAGAAACGTCGAGTAGGGATCTCTGAGCTCGTACAGCATTCCATCCACCGACTTGCGGTAAAGAGCGGAGTCGGTGACAGGATCGACGTAATCGTTCTGAATGCGGCGGAATACGCTCTCGAAGAGCTGCGCGCCCTCAAAGGCCGTAAACGTCCCGGTACGCGAGCCGCGGTGCAGCAGCCAGCCCCCGGTGACGAGAGCGGCGAGCAGCGTGCCCGCGACGATCATCGTGCGCGCGCGTGCCGAAGCGCTGGGAAGACTGATTTTCATTGTATCTCTAACCCTTCATCCTGCCAAAAGGTTGCGGGAATGCGGAGGCGAGGGCCGAGATGACGCGCTTCTGAACGGCCGCCTCGTCGCCAGTCCCGTCTATCAACTTGATTGGTCCGCACTCTGGATGCGAGTATTGCCAGGTCGAATTCGCGAACTCGCGGAAAGCGCTGGTGACACGATGGTGGAATTCGTCATCCGCCTGCTCCATCCTGTCCCGCGATCCACGCGCGTCGGCGCGACCCAGGCCTTCACTGGCCGCCACGTCCAGCAGCAGCGTGAAGTCGGGCACGAGCCCACCGGTCGCGAGCCGGTTTGCTTCGCGAACCTCGGGCTCCGGCAATCCGCGACCGAAGATCTGATAGGCATAGGTCGAGAGGAAAAAACGATCCACCAGGACCACCTTTCCTTCATCGAGGGCGGGGCGGATTTTTCGGGCTGTCAGCTCTGCGCGTGACGCCATGAAGAGGAGCGCCTCAGTCGACGCACTGATCTCCTGCTCGGCGTGCAGCAGAATCTTCCTGATGTCGTCGCCAACTGGAGTTCCACCGGGCTCGCGCACCGCCATACAGGGCACATTCGCGGAGGCGAGACGCGCCGAGAGCAGGCGGATTTGAGTCGTCTTGCCCGCGCCCTCAGCTCCCTCGAAGACGATGAGTTTCCCGCGAGCCATACTCAGGTGAGGGTAATGATCGGGCTCACCGCGCCCTTCTTCATCCCATCCATGATCCACTGATTCACACGCATCATGAGCTTGTCGAAGTTCTCCTGCGCCACGACCGCGCGCTGATACGCGGGCTGGGACTGGATTTTCTCAAGCATCCCGTCGAGCTGCTGCTCCATCTCGGGCGTCGGACTCTCGCCGCGCTGAATCAGGTCCTGTGCTTCTCCGCGCAGTTTTTCCATCTGCTGAAGCAGTACGACCGCGTCGCGATCCTCATTGAGCGCCTCGCTCGACCGCTTGAGCGCCTGGTATTCCGGACTCTGGCCGATCATCCGCCCCAGCTCTTTTCCTTTCTCCTCCAACATCAATCTCTCCTGTCTGCCTTGAGCAGGGCTAAACGCGCCGCGCAAATACGAAGCGCTCGCGGCCAGTGAGATCGAGCAACACTTCGATCTCGGCGAACCGCCCATCGACCGCAATCATCTCCATCACCGTACCCGAGCGACGAGTGTCGACCTCGAGGGCCAGCATGCCTCCTCTCGCCAGCACCGACGGCGCCTGGCGGACGAGCTCGCGCGTCACCGACAATCCGTCCTGCGGGCAAAGCAGCGCCAGACTCGGCTCCCAGTCGCGAACATCGGCGGGCAGATCCACGATCTCGGCAAAGCTTATGTACGGTGGATTGCAAACGACCGCGTCCACTTTTTCGCCCGCCAGAGGCGCAAGCAGCGAGCCGACGCGTAGCTCTACGGGCGATTGCAGGCCATGTCGCATTGAGGCGGCGTTCGCGCCCGCGACGGCGATCGCATCGAGCGAGATGTCGGTGGCGATGACCCGCTCGAACTCGCGCTCGAATGCGAGCGAGAGGGCGATTGCCCCTGAGCCGGTCCCAATGTCGGCGACGACACGCGTCTTCGACGTGCAGCGTTCGAGCACGCGCTCGACGAGAACTTCGGTTTCCACGCGCGGGATCAGCACGCGCTCGTCAACCTCGAGCGTGAGATGCCGGAAGGATGCGCGTCCCACCGCATAGGCGAGCGGAGCACCTCCGGCGCGCTTCATCGCGGCGCGAATCACCGATCTCGCTACGTCCGGAGACGCATCGGAAACGGCGTTGGCGGCGGCCCAGAATTTCGGCACGTCGAGGACTGCGGCGACGATCTCGCGCGCCTCGCGCTGCGGCTCGGCGACGCCTTCCGACTCGAGCATCGACGTGCATCCGGCGAGCAGGTCGCCAATCGTGCCGATCGGCAGCGTGGTTCGGAAAAACGGTGTTCCGGCTTTATTCACTGAGCTTCTCCTCTACGTCGGCGACCTTGAGTGCTTCGATGAACGGCTCGATCTCTCCATTGAGAACTTTCGTAAGCTCGTGGAGAGTGAGGTTGATGCGGTGGTCCGTGACGCGGTTCTGCGGGTAGTTGTACGTCCTGATCTTGGCGGAGCGGTCGCCGGTGCCGACTTGAGTCTTCCGCAGGCGGGATCTGGCGGCTTCCTGCTCCGCGATCCTGGAGTCGAGCAATCGCGCGCGCAGAACCTCCATCGCCTTGAGCTTGTTCTGGAGCTGTGACTTCTGATCCTGCTGGCTGACAACGATCCCGCTCGGAATGTGCGTGATGCGGACCGCGGAGTCTGTAGTGTTCACACTCTGCCCGCCAGGGCCCGATGAGCGAAAGACATCGATGCGGAGATCCTTGTCCTCGATCTTGAGATCGATCTCCTCGGCTTCCGGCAGCACGGCGACCGTCGCGGCGGACGTGTGAATCCGTCCCTGATTCTCGGTGACCGGAACCCGCTGCACGCGGTGCACTCCCGACTCCCAGCGCATGACCCCGAACGCGCCTTCGCCTTTGATCTTGAAGATCGCTTCCTTCATTCCGCCGAGAGTGCCGTCGGACTGCGAGATGACCTCGATGCGCCAGCGACGCCCTTCGGCGAAGCGGGTGTACATCCGGTACAGATCGGCGGCAAAGAGGGCGGCTTCGTCGCCGCCGGTGCCACCCCTGATCTCGACAATCGCCGGGCGGTCATCGAGGGGGTCGTGCGGAATGAGAGCGGGTTTGATCTTCTCGAGGAGTCCGTTGATGGATGTCTCGAGGCGCTGCGCTTCTGCTTTCGCTTCCTGCGCCATCTCGGGGTCATCAGAGTCGGCGAGCTCGCGGGTTTCCGCGAGCTCCTGCTCGAATCTCTGGAGCTTGTTCCCCATTTCGACCAGCGGTTGGAGATGCCTGTGCTCGCGGCCCAGCGCTGCCATGCGCTGCTGGTCTCTCACGGTTTTCGGATCGGAGAGCTCTCGCTCTACCTCAGAGGCACGCTCGATGGCGTCCCTGAGCCGGTCGCGGAGACTCAGGTTTCCGTGCTAGGGGCAGCGGCCGGCTTGCCGTACTTCTGACGGAAGCGCTCGACGCGTCCGGCGGTATCGACGAGCTTCTGCTTGCCCGTGAAGAACGGGTGGCATTGGGCGCAGATGTCGGTGTGAATCTCCGCCTGGGTGGAACGGGTCTGGTATGAATTACCGCAGGCGCACCTGACGGTGGCCGTGGCGTACACTGGATGGATATCGGGCTTCATTGGACTGTCTCTGGGGTTTCGTGAATAGCTTTGAATTATAGCTAAATTGGACTCCTCAAACAAGTTAGCCAGCTTCTCGGTTACAGCTTTAACAGCACGCGAAGAACCTGCTGCACCTGCTCAATCCTCGGGTGCGTTACGACGCCCCGACAATGTTGCAGTCGCTCGGTGGAGATTGAACGAATATCCTCTACCTTGATGTAACTATCGAAGTCCAGGCCGGCCTCGCCCTTTGGAACAAAGATGTGCGAGGGCAGCTGCTTGTTTACCTTCGTGACAGGAATGACAATTACCAATTCCGCTGGGCCGTGGTTGAATTTGTCGACCGAAATCACCAGAGCCGGACGACTCCCCTGTTGCTCTCGACCCTTGGTCGGATCGAGGCTGACCTGCCATATCTCACCTCGGGACGGGTGATTCTTAGGCGCGGTTGAACTACTCACGCATCAAGGCCGTCTGTCAGAGTGTTTTCCCAAAGCTGGCGTTCTTGCGCTTCGAGATCCCAGTCAACAGCCCGCGAGCGCAATCTACCGAATCCCGCGTTTATTTCGTCAAGCAGTCGCTCGCGCTGATATGCATCAAGAGCTTCGTGAATGATCTGTTGCTGCTGTTTACCTGTTCGTTCAGCTAATGCCTGGACGATCTGATGGTCGGTGTCCAGTATTCGCATCGTTGCCATTATCCCCTCGCGTTAACTGACTAGTTTACTGCATAGTAGACTGATTTGTCAACGAAAAGTAAATAGTTGCCGGTTGAGCCGCTCAGCAAGCCATCCACTTTTACGGCTTCTCCAAAACAATAATCCCAGAGGGGCTGGCGCGAGGTAACCTTTCGTCACCGTGGGTGTCTTATTTACACAACAAAGCAGTACTAAACGCCATACTTGGCGCCAGCTTAAGTAGTTGATAGGTTTCCGTTGGTTGGTCGTTCTCCAGGCTCAGGAGGTTTTATGAATTCGGGCGCATTTCCAGCAACTCACGCCCCGGCTCGCCGCCGCCGGTCCTCTTCGGACGACCCCCTTAAGAAATTGACTTTGCAATTGAGCGAGTCAATTGTGAACGCAATCAGGACTCTTGTGAAAGTGGGCGAGGCCCCGAGTGCTAACGTCTTCGTAGAAGACGCTGTTCGGGCGAGATTGCGAGAGCGTCGCCGTGCGAAGATTTACGCTGCCTACGAAGAGGCTGCCAACGATCCGATATTCATGGCAGACATGAATGGCGATTTGCGAGCGTTTGACAATACGTTGCGGGACGGCCTAGCCACTCGATAGGTGGCTTATCTAGGAACGGTTCGGCGCTGGGATATCTATTGGGTTGACCTAGACCCAAGCGTGGGAAGCGAACAGGGTGGCGAAAGACGCCCTGTGATCGTTATCTCGAATGACGGCGTCAACAATACCCTGCCAGTTGTAACGGTGCTCTCCGTAACAAAACTCGAAGGAAAGAAGCGGAAAACCTATCCTTTCGAGGTGGAGCTGCCAAAGGGCGTGATTACACCGGACTACGCCAGCATTGTGATGATTCAGCAGATCCGTTGCATTTCTAAGCTGCGTTTGCTGGAACGGGTTGGAAGCCTGGACGACGAGGGTCATCGCACCCGGATCGAAAATCGGTTACTGGAGCATCTAGACATCAGCTTTGAAGCCGACGAGGAATCCTAACCTCAGCTAAGACAGCGAAGAGCTCGTGCAAACTTGCACGAGCTCTTCTGCTTTCCGACACTGGTACAATTTTGGATACCTGACAGGCTTTTGTCCCCGCGGGCCTACCTCGTCGAACCGGCCATCGTCACACGCAGTACTTCCTCGAGCGTTGTCTGGCCAAGACTTACAAGCCGCAATCCGTCATCTCTAATCGTCCGCATTTTCCCTTTTACAATTTCTCGTAATCCCGCGACACCGCCTCCGCGTGAAAGCTCCGCGCGGACATCGTCGGTAACGATGAGCAGCTCATAGATCCCGAGACGTCCTCGGTATCCCGTGCCTCGGCATGCGGGGCAGCCTACACCGCGCCACAATGTCGTCTGGGGAAAACCGCTGGCCCTCAGCAGCTCGATCTCGCTGCTCTGCGCTTGCGTTTCTACGCGACACGCATCACAGACCTTCCTCACGAGGCGCTGCGCGAGGACAGCTTCGACCGTGCTCGCCACCAGATACGGCGCCACTCCGAGCTCCAGCAATCGGGTCAATGCTGTAGCCGCATCGTTCGTGTGCAGCGTGGAGAGAACCAGGTGTCCGGTAAGCGCGGCCTGAGTTGCGATTTCGGCCGTTTCACCATCGCGAATCTCGCCGACCAGCATCACGTCAGGATCCTGTCTGAGCAACGCGCGAAGCGCCGTTGCGAACGTTACCCCGATCTTGTCATTCACAGCGACCTGCGGAACACCCGTGAGCTGATATTCAACCGGATCCTCTACCGTCAGGATTTTTTCGCGGCCCGTGCGAATCAAATCGATGGCCGCATAGAGAGTCGTGGTCTTCCCACTGCCCGTCGGGCCGGTCGCAAGCACAATCCCGTGAGGTCGCGCTATTGTCTCAGCGAATTGGGCGTAGGTATCCGGCGCCATGCCAAGATCCTGGAGCGCAATGCGGCCCCGCTCCTTGTCGAGCAATCTCAGCACGACACTCTCACCGAGCAGGGTCGGCAGGGTCGCGACTCGCACATCGACTTGTCGGTCCTGGAGTCGAAGCCTGATCCGCCCATCCTGGGGGAGCCGCCTCTCTGCGATGTCGAGCTCCGCCATGATCTTCAGGCGGCTGATGATCGCCGCAGTCATGTGAGATGGCGGCGATGGTGCCTCCTGCAGAACTCCATCAATCCGGTAGCGCACCCTGAGGCCATCCGCGTAACCCTCGAGGTGCACATCAGACGCGCGCGCGTCCAGCGCTTCGAGCAACAAGAGGTTCACAAGCTTCACCACCGGCGCCTCATTCGCGAGGTGAACCAGATCATCGAGGGGAATCTCGCGGTCGCTCGCGATCTGATCCTGGTGCGCAAAACCGGCGATCATCTCTTGCGCGGTGCGCGGGTCGATGCCGTAAACGCGCTGGATTGCTGCTATCGCATCTTTCTCGCGAAGGGGAACCAGCTCGATCTCGGCTCCAAACAACAAGCGCAGATCATCCAGAGCTTGCTGGTCGAGCTCGCCAGGATCTCGCCACGTTCCAACTGAGAGCGCGCCGTTGTTCCGCTCCAGCGGAAGAAGCGCGTAGTGCTCCATGTATTCGGCCGAGAGCTGATCGGTCAGGGACGTGACATTCTCGAGCGCAATGGAAGGAAACTCGGACTCCTCGCCCCCGCTCGGCCCTTCGAGCTCGACCAGTTTCATAGCGTCGACGGAGGCGGCTTGGTTCCCCGAGTGGGCGGCGGGTTAACCGGCGCGCCGGGCGGCATTACTAGCGGCTGTGTCGGTGGCGGCTCCCCGTCTTTCAACATGGGCGACTGTCGCTCGATCTCGCTGCGAATGTGGTCGGCGTCGTCATCCGTCTTGATTATGTGCGGCGTGAGAAAAAGGTAAAGCTCTGTGTTGCTATCCAGGTTTTTCGTCGAGCCGAACAATGCGCCCAGGAATGGTATCGAGCTCAGAAACGGAATTCCCGAGCGCGCCCGGTCCCTTTCGCGCGAAACCAGACCACCCAACACCGCCGTTTGTCCGTCCTTCACGAAGAGGTGAGTCGAAAGCTCTCTCGTGCTTATCACAGGTGAACCCGCGACTGGACCGGGCTCGCTCGTCGCGTTGCTCACCTCCTGCTTTACCTGGAGATTGACGTAACCGTCGGGGTTGATCGTCGGGAGAATCGACAGCGATGTTCCGACATCGCGGTATTGGACTATCTGGTCGCGGACCGCATCGCTGGTCGGCAAGGAGCGGAACACTTGCACGAATGGACGCTGTTCACCGACAAGTATCCTTGCTTCCTTGTTATTCTCTGCCTGTAGCAGCGGCCTCGACAGGATGCGGACCGTACCCCTTGTTGCCAGACCCGCCAGCGCAACGTCGACCTTGATTGACCCGCCAGTTCTCAGCCGGACAATGAAGTCTGCAGGCGACGAGCTCGCCAGCGCCGCCGAATCCGCAACGACGGTGCTACCACGCGGCCGGCGCGTCACGCTCCCTGAAAGGCCGACGTTCAACTCATTCTTGCGCAATACTTCCGCGATCATGACCTCGATGAGAACCTGGAGGGGGCGCAAATCCATGGCATCCACCGCCTGGCGAATCACGTCCCAATCGCCGGTGGTGGAGCGAACTAGTAAGGAGTTTGTCGTTTCGTCGGGCACGATCTGAACGTCACCCTCGAGCTGCGCTGGCAAGCTGGAAACGATCGTTACGGGAATGCGTTGCCCGATCGTGTCCACATTCAAGGGCGCGATACGGTTCCGCTCCAGCTGATCGGACAGCATTCCCTCACGGGAATAGCCGCTTTCCTGAAAATCTCCGGCGCGGCTCGGGCTTCGCCCCCCGAACACCGCTCTGAGCGTGTTTGCGAGCGGCACTGCGCGGACGTGCTTCAACCGATAGACGAAGAGACGCAGGTCCAGTCGCTGCGTAGTTGATGTGCGCGACTGGGCACTTCTTGCAGCGTCTGATCCCGCGGCGGTCACCTGGATGATGCCTCCGGACTCGAGCAGAACCAGACCGTTCGATTGCGCCACGCTTCGGAGCAGCGGAAGAATCTCCTGGCGCATTATCGGCTGCTTCATGTGAAGCGTGATTCTCCGCGCTGGAAGATCCCCAAATACGACGTTCAGTCCCCCCGCCTCCGCGAGCGCACTTACCACGAGACGCAGATCCATGTCCTGGAAATCGATAATGGTTCCGGGATCGATGCCGCGAACCGCGGATGTATCCTGCGCGCCGGTGGTCCGCGTGACTGCCACGAAGCAGATGATCGTCAGTGAAAGAGCGGTTCGGATTTTCATTCCTTAGGTTCCTGCCGGCTTGACCCTGAAACTGATCTCCTTGCCTCGGGACGATACGAAAACGGCACTCTGCTTTGCCACACGCTTCAATGTGAGATCACCAACTTTTTCACCTATGTGTACTATGCGAGGACCGGCGGGAGTCTGACACATCGCGAAGCTGCGGCCTTCCCCACCGATTACCATGGTGCCTAGCAGTACGATCGGTTGTTCCACCGCAACCGCTTCCTTTGGAACGGCTTCAGCGGTCCCGGGCAGCTGATAGCGAATCTGCGGCCTCGATCGATCCGGGCGGAAAGGATCGCTGTCGACCGCGCGATCCAGCTCCGAAGGCAGCCCCTCTCTATAGAAGTCAGCTCGTGGCGCCGTAGAGCGCGCGTCCGACAGGCTGGTTGATGGCAACGGCGACAAGTGAGTCGCGCGCCACCCCGCCGACAGGAACAACACTACCGATGCGGCGACAGCCACGCCAGCAAATTGTAGGGATCTGGTCCAAATGTATCGCGGCGTCATCGACCCGCCGTCCGCTTCAGCAGAGTCGAATCAGAATCCGTCTCTGCCGCTTCATCCTTAGCGAAGTATCCGGTGAAAGTGCCGGATAAGCTCAAGACCTCCGGTTGGGGCACTCCTTCGGGTCCAGGACGCGTTGCCTGCTCGAGCACGAGCCTCGAGACACGAATCAGCTTCTTGCCCGTTTCGAGAGAATTCAGAAAATGCAGAATTCCCTCGAAGTCCCCTTCCCCTCGCAAATCGATCGAGACTGCGTACAGACCATCGTTCATCGCCTCCGAATTGCGCGTCTCGATCTGTTGAATCAAGACACGGTTTGTCAGCGCGGTCTGACTTATCTGATCCGATAAATCGGAAGTTGCAGAGAGATCGTCCACACCATCAAAAAGCGGAGCCGATTCACGTGCAAGATCGCTCTGTCTCGTTTCGAGAATACCAGGATAGCGTTTCGAGGCCGAGACCGCGGAGCGCTCGCGACCGAGGAGATCACGCTGCCAATGCAATTCTTCGCGAGTCGCCTCGAGCGCTCGTACGTATGGCTTCACCCCGAACGCGAATACCAGCGCCGACCCGGCGATCGCTGCTCCCAACAAGAGCGCTCGACGGTCCTTCGGCGATAAGCGAGAGAGAGCTGTCGACTTCATCGACGCTCTCGCGTGGCGGCACCGAGCCGGGCGAGCCGAGCTGCAACGGTGAAATGCTCAACGGGGCTTCCATCCTGCAGCTGCTGCCTAACGGGCGCAGTCGAGCGGATCGCAGTGATATCAGGAATGCCACGCATTGCCTCGAACACGCTTGCCGCGCGTGACGCGATCCCTTCCAGCACGACCGTGTCCGCCTCCGCGCGAAACCTCGTGAAGCTCGCATCCCTCGGCAGCGCGTCCGCAATCGATGATAGCACCGCCGACCAGCGAGGCGTCGACGCGCGCAACGACGTTATGTGCGCTGAACGCGATGTCACAGAAGCAATCTGATCCCTGAAGCCGATCGCCTTGGTAACGTCGGACCGAATAGCTGCGCGCTGGTCGATGGTCGCGCGCAAGTCACGCTTGGCTCCCCACAGAAACAGCGCGGCCGCCAGCACGAGCGCAGTCGCGGCAATTCCTGCGAGCAATCGCGTCAACCGCCGGGAGTTCGCTCTCGCGTGCTCGTAGGTCCGCTCCGGGTACAATCCCGGTCCGGTTCCAGACGCCGCAAAGGTCGCCGAGAGCACAGATGGCATTGAAGCCGAAGACGGAGACTCCGGAATGACGGCGATTCCACATGCCGAGAGCGCTTCTCGTAGAGAACTCTGTTCCTGAGGGGATCCAAAGACTGCGCAAACGCGCGGAGGGCCCGCCTTTGAATGCAGACCGACCGCATTTAGCATTTGGTCACCAGGTGCGCTGGCGCTCACTCGGCGCACACTCACCGGCCGGCCACCCTCGCAGTGAATCACTTCAATCACGCCATCGTTGCAGACGACCAGCGCGGCGTCCGAACGGGAGAACGAAGGCGAAATCCGGCCCGCCGCTCCTGTCCACGAAGAGTAGGCGCACTCGAGGGAGGCCAGCTCACATCCGGTTCCTGCAACGGCAGTTTGAATTGCGTCGATGATTCGCGATGGCGCGGAGACCGCGAACACTGGCACCGGAGACGATCGCTGGCGACGCGGTGGCAGAGCGCCAACTACCTGTGCGACATGGCCGACGGGAAAATACCGCGAGACATCTCGCGTCAGCACTCGCCTGTATTCGTCTGCGCCCAACCGCGGCAGCCGGATCCCTCGGCCCAGTGCTAACGGCGGCAGCAGAGTGACGTGAAGGGACGCGGGTTCGCCGGATAGATGCGGACAACTCGCCAGTGCGTGCCTTATCTCATCACCCGGGTCGGCCGAAGGATCGAGAAGATTCCGGGAAAACTGCGTCGACCATGGCGCGAAAGACTTGCTCCGCGACTTTCCGTTGTCGACGACGGCGACGTACATGGCGTCTGAGCCGATCGCCACCCCAATGCGTCGCGATCTATGCAGCCAGCGATTGACAATCGTATTCCGAGCAATCATGACGATTGTCTCCAAACCACAATGCCTCGCCGAGCGGCCCGGACAATGAGGGCATCGATCGATCTGTGGTCGGGACTCCCATCACTCCAACCCTCACTGCGCACTTCCAGCTCGCTCGTTCCGAAAACCGCGAGCCGAAGGAGGTCGGGCATTTCCGCCACGAGCCGTTCGCGCGACTCATTCGACAGTTGCGCCGAGAGCTCTTGAAGACTTGTGAGCGGTGTCGACGACGTCCGCATGCGCTCGATGACAGCTGCCGCCTCCTCGCCTATTCCCGGAAGAGAGAGAAGCACGGGTCGCGGTGCGGCGTTCAGATTGATTTGCCCCGTCCCAACAACCGTGACAAACGACCTTATGGTTGCGAGGACACCGGGAGTCATGCCTTGAACGTATCGAAGCTCGTCTACTCGCGAGAAGGGAGCGTCAGGTGGCAGCGCGATCGCGCCCGTTCGCACGTAGTCGTCTTTCTCCGCACCATGAAGATGGTGGAGCTCGTCGGCGTCGCGCCAATCGAGAATGGATTCTGCGATGTCGGTCGCACGCCCGGCATCGATCCGAAGCGCAATCAGCAGGCGACGGAGCTGCTCTTCATCCGCCCGATTGAGATTCAGAGAAGCGCCGGCATCCCGGATCGTGACGTGGTATCTCTCCTCACCGAGCCGAACAGTGTCGGGTAGCACCTGAATTGCGTACCGCCACGGATCGGTGGCGGGCGTGGGCACATGTTGCGGTGCTGAGGAACCACCGTCGAGTTGTGCAAGCCTGCTGCGCAGATGCTCGAGGCCGGCTTCTGCGGCCGCAAGCCCTCGCTCTTCCTCCAGAACGTTCGCTGCGCTCAGGCGCCGCGCACGAGCGTGGAGGCTGATCTCCAATCCGATCGCGACAAAGGCGACTATCAGCCATATCGCGGCAATGAGTGCAAAGCCGCGGCGATCGGATGTGAGAGATCTTTGGGTGCGCATTCTACTGGACCGTTCCAAGCCTAACTACCATCGGCGGGCGGAGCAGCGCCACAAGACTGTCTGGCTGTTCGTTTGAGAGAGTGAGCATGACTGCGGATGGGACAACAGTCGTCGACACCCAGCTTTCCAGCCACGCACGCTGGCCGAAAACCCCGGACAGGTATCGGATTTGGAGTCCGGTTGCGTGAGGATCGATCTCGATGCGCTGCGGGATTCCCGCCTTCCGATCTCTCAGCTCGACTGTCAGCCCGCTCTCGGGCGTTTTCTCGTCGCGATCCACGTACAGGCGAACGATGGTCTCCTGCGTGCCGAGCGGAGTCGGTGCGTTCGTCATGAACGTCAGCGCGTCATCGGGACGATCGTCGTCCTCCCCTTGCAAGCCTTCGAAGGTGGCATCGCCTTCCACGGTGAGCCGCGCACCCTTGAGAATGTTCAGAAGAAAGCGTCTCTTCGCCGCGGCGTCAGCGATTTGGTTCGTTTCCGCCATCAGGTGAGCCCGCCGGTCGACCATGACCGATAGCGCTCCGTAGCCCGCGCTCATCACCAACCCGGTGATCGTCAGGGCGACAAGCAGCTCGATCAGGGTGAGTCCGCGACGGCAGGTCATCGAGAAACCAGCGACGCAGGCCTATACAGCCGAGTGGCTAAGGAATAGTCACCGCCTTCCCACGTGACGCGCACGGTCGCGTCGAACAAGTCCGTTTCGTTCAGAACTCTGGAAACCGTTGCCGTCCATTCATACTTGTCGAATGGCGGCTTGAACTGTCCCTTCCTGGAGCTGTCGGGAAGTGCGACGAGATCCTCCGCAGGAATCAGCTCCAGTGCTGTGACTCGATCCCGCGCGAGCGATGCCGCTTCAAGCGCGGATTTCGAGATTACCGCGGTTCTGAAGTCTGTGGCAAAGGTCGAGAGAGTCGCGATCGCCGTCATGCCCACGATGATGATTGCAACCACCACTTCCATCAGCGTGAAACCCTTGGGTGCCCTCGCTCTCGCCGAATTCTCAACGGGCGCTGCATTCGGGTGTAGAGTCCTCAGTTCCAATCCAGCAAGAAATCTTTGGAAATCTTGAAGGTTGAATACTTTGACTCTTATTACAAGCGTTCGTTTCGCAGCAGACGCGATTGGATGAACCACTAGGCGCGTCATCGGGCCAACCCTTCCTTCAAGACTCCCTTGCGGGCCCTCGAGTGACCACCGGTCAATATCTGAGAACCGAAGCGTCACCGGTGGCCGCAACAAGCCCTCACATCGAATGCCTTCCGCATTGAGTTCGAGCAAGTATTTGCTTAGCCACAGGCAGGAGATAAGGAGCGCTGCCGCGCATAACACTACGACTAACCACATCGCGGCCTGATACGCGGCTGCCACCAAAGCAATAAACAGCGGCACACCGAATATAGCCGTTGCCACTCCGTACGCAGAGGGAGCGGCGCCCAAGCGAACGGTCTCAGTCGTGCCCTTCATTCCCGCCACGAACAGCTCGGATACTGCACAGTCGCGGTCGCAGTCATTCCAACGACGGTGACCGCGACAACGACCTGCATCAGCGTGAATGCGCGCCGGATTCCCGCTGAGGAAATATTATTGGGCTTGCGCATGCGCGTCTCCCGTCCAGCGGTCAAGTGCGATCACTGCTGCGCGTGAATCCACTTTCACAACGAGGGAAGGTCCTGACGCACTGCCCGACGGCTCGAACAAAAAGCGGGATCGCAATGCGTCAGAGCTGAGTGTCGCGCCCGACGACATCTCAATGGCACCATAGGACACGACCGAGTCGGCGCTGTTACCGCCGTGTACTACCGCCCAGTACCGCGCATGCTCAGCATCCACGACGAGTGTTACGTTCTCTCCGCGCTCGACCGCGGTTTGTCGAGAACGCTGCATCAAGGTAGTGATCACTCTGATAGCATTGGCGAGCTGGTCATCGGAGTTCGATCGAAAAGCGGGAATCGTGACAGCGCTGACGATCGCGAGAATGACGATGACTACGAGCATCTCGACCAGGGTGAAGCCTCTACGGGTGACTGAGATTCTAATCACCGGAAGCTCCCTGCATTGATCCCGTAGATCGCCTGAAGGAGCGAAAGTGCCACGAGTCCCACGATCCCGCCGAAGAACACGATCATCAGGGGCTCCGCGACCGCGACCAAGCGCTGAAGCGCGCGCTGCGTCGACTGCTCGAAGATCTCCGCGGCCTTGTCGAGGAATTCCTGCAGTTTGCCCGCCTCCTCGCCGACAGCCACCAACTGTCCGAGCATATCGGGAAAAAGATCCCCCTCGGCCAACGCTCCGTGTAGCGACGCACCTTCACGCACGCGTGTGCGGACACGCTGGACTTCATCCTGCGCAAGGGGGTCGCCGAGCGAGTTGATTGCGTCGTCGAGCGCGTTGAGAAGGGGCGAGCCGCCGTAGAGAAGCACGCCGACGAGCCGGGCAAAGCGTGAAGCGAGAACGTGTCTGCGGAACGTACCCAGCACCGGCGTGCGCACGAGCAACCGAGCGTAGGCGCGAGACCCTTCCGGAGTTTTGAGCGCCCAGCTGATGCCGGCGACCAGGACGATTGGTATTGCGAGAAAGATCGGCCAGAATCTTCGCGCAGCCGCGGAGAACCCAAGAAGCAGCGCGGTTGACCGCGGCAGCGTGGCGCCCGTCCCTTGAAGAAGTTCGGCAAAACGCGGGAGAACAAAAAGCAGCAGGACGGTGACTGCGATTCCGCCGGCGACGCCGAGGAGGATTGGATAGATCGCCGCGGAAAGGAGTTTGTTGCGCAGCTCTTCTTCGCGTTCGAGCTGCGCTGACAGGCGCGCAAAGGCGCCGGGGAGATCTCCACTACGCTCACCGGCCCGTATAACACCCACGTAAATCGGAGAGAAGAACGTCGGATGATCCGCCAGCGCCGAAGCAAGAGTGTCGCCTCGCTCGACGCGACTTCGCACCGCGGCAAGGGCTGTAGCGAGATCGCCGTTCGTCGTATTCGCGACCGCAACGAGCGACCGGGAGAGGGGAAGTCCGGCTGGCAGCAGCGCTGCCATCGCTCGCGTCATCTCGAGCACGCCTTCGGATCGGCGTAGGCGAAATCCTGATCTCGCTGCCGGGGAAGCCACGGATGTCTGCCCTACGGCGACATCGAGAACGATGAGTCCCCGCGTACTGAGGGATGAAGCGAGCGATTGCGCGCTACTCGCCTCCTCGCGTCCACGAATTCTTTTTCCGGCCGGCGTAACGGCGCGATAGGTGAAAGCGGCCACAGCCCTCCTTCCCTACTTCCAGCTTACGATATCGGCGTTTTCGCCTTCGCCACCCGGTTGGCCGTCTGCGCCATACGAGAGGAGATCGTATCCGCGCGGGTTCACCTCGCCCGGCGCTTTATATATGTACGGGTGACGCCACGGGTCAAGCGGAACGGCTTTTCTGAGGTAGGGGCCGCGCCAGTTAGAGGCCGATTCGTCGGTGGGCTTCTGGTTGAGCGCCGCAAGTCCGAGCGACGTCGGGGGATATTTGCCGTTGTCGAGCCGATACGCGTCGAGCGCGGCGCCGAGCATCTCGATCTGTGATCTCGTCGTCGCTTCCTTGGCGGCGCCGACGTTCTGGAAGATGTTAGGGGCAACGAGCGACGCGAGGATGGCGATCACCACGATCACCACCAGGATTTCTATCAGAGTAAACCCGCGTCGTAGCAGGCTGCGGAGAGCTGCTTTCGTCACTGGCGTGGGCGGGTCAGGGAGCGCTCGGTCATTTCCGGAGCCGACGCGCCACCGAACGGCTTTGAGCCTCCATTCCGATCACTGTCACTCACCTTCCTTAGGTTAAAGGCTTATTAGGACCAAACTCAGCGAGTGCAGATCTGGGTACGTGCTCACTCAGCACCTCTAACAACTCCGGCGGAAGGGTGTCAAGCATGCGAAAGGGAAAGATCAAGACTTTACCGTTCGTATGAAAGCGGAGGCCGTAGCGGTATGGTGTGACCTGAGAAACCGCACTCCAGGGCACGGCGAGACCCCCAAGCCAAGAAGGTCTTCGAATCCCCCACGCGCTGAATGTCGTGTTCGCAAGTGCGAGTAATGCATACCCAAAGCCAAGCACCAACAGCAGAAACGATGCAATCCGTACCACGATTCCAACAAGATGGAGGTTTGTGAGAATCATTGGGTACAAAGTGCCAGCGGATGCTGCACGCCTAATCTCGATCACTTCGACTACGACCAACACGGTTGCCATCATCAGGTAAACACCAGCAATGCCCTTGGTGTACCGCGCTAGCGCGATCCCTTCATTTGCGAAACCGCCAGGCGATTCCGAAGCGTTCGCGGGTTTCACTTCTGAGCACCTCCGCATGGACACGCGTTGAGAAGACTAAGTGCTCGCGTTGTGGCTAAGCTCGCCGCTGAGCCAGCCGCATCGCCAAGAGCTTCCCGGCCCGCACGCCGCTGAGTATTAGGTGCTAGTAACTCTCGTGGGCTTCTAGGGCGCCACGCGTTCGGCTCCCTGCCCGGCATACGAATAGCACGACTAGCCAAGCCGCCGGTCGCTCCTCCGAGCGCAACCCCTATAGCGGCATCGGTTGGACTCACGTCTGCGCCCAATGCTGCCTCCACTCCGCTCGAGACAGCTGACGCAAGACCAGCGAGCAGATAAGGATTCTTGGCACCCAGCATGAATCCTACTTCGGCTGCGGCAGTCCCGGCGAAACCAGCGGCAAATCCTCTCCCGGCCGTCTTCCAAAGGCCGTCGCGTTTTTCGCACGGCCCAGCAGATAAGGCGCTCATCACGTCTATGAGCGCGTTAATACCTCCTCCGATCACGGCTCCAGCTACTGCGATCGGGATTATCGCAAAACGACCAGAATTGTCGACTGTGTTCACCGGATCTTCGAATGCATAAGCATAGAGATTTGCGTCGCCGCCGCTAAACCCGAGTGGATCCTTTGTCGTCCACCGGCCAGGCTGCGGATCGTAGTCTCTTCGACCGAAACGGACGAACTGGGTCTGTTCGTCGTAGAGTCCTCCAGCAAACCCGAAAGGTTGGAAGCTTGGATTGGTGTTTGTGAGAACCCTACCGAATTCGTCGTAGTCGAGCCGCTGAACCACACTGCCAGTTTCAGTATTCACAACGAGCCGGACGCTCCCTAAATGGTCGGCGACTATTCTGTAGGTGGTGCCATTTTTCACTAAATAGTCAGGCACACCAGCGGCGCCCCCATAAACAAAGCGGCTCACAACGTTCCCAGCCGCATCCAGCTCAACTAGCGGGTTAAATCCCTCTTGGTAGAGCCATGCGCGCACGAGCACTCCGTTTGCTTTCTTCCCGATTCGTCGGCTCATCGCGTCGACGACGTACTCGATGAGCGTGCCATCTGGTAGAGTAACCTTGCGCAGATTTCCCAACACGTCGTACTCATAGTGCGTGACGTCGGTGCCAGCGGTCTTGGTGCTCAACTCGCCATTCCGACTATACGTGTAGCTTGCGTTACCGTAGCTAAGGAGTCGATCCTGATCGTCGTACGTTCCAACCTCGACGCCCGCGGGTCGCGTGAGCCGCAGCCGGTTCCCGTTAGAATCGTATTCATACACCGCGGTTATGTTGCCATCCCGCCGCACTTCCAAAAGGCGACCAGCCACATCGTAGGTATATGCCTTGATCGTGCCAGTTCCTTCCACTGATTCAGTCAGATCGGTAACGCGGCCCATTTCGTCCCGATGATAAGTGATGTCGAACAACGACGTGGTATTCACACTCGCCGTCTGGCGGGCGAGCTCTCCCATTGAGGTATATGAGAACGCCGTGGTGACCGGGCCGATTGCGGTTCCGGTTAACAGGTCATTGGTCGGGTCACGATTAACCGTCAAAGCTCCGGCTTGAGTCAGCTGGCCGTCGTTATCGTAGGCGAACTCGATCGGAGCGCCGCCGTTCACACTGAGGCCGGAGAGTTGCAAGTTGCTGTTGTAGGTTGCGGTCAAAGCCCCAGCAACCTCACCGGCCCACGTCACACCAGTGAGCAGCGAGCCGTCGTACGTGAACGCGACACTTCCCCCGTACGGACCGCTCGCGCCACTCATCGCGCCAGTCGTCGGGTTGTAGCTAAATTGCAAGACCCCATTGGGAACTGTCGCAGTGCTCTGACGACCGACAGGATCAAACGCGAAGCTAATGCTCCTTCCATCCGGGTTTGTGGTTTGGACCACCCTGCCATCTGCATCATATTGGAAGGTGGTGCTCCACGTTCCCGCGCTGAGCGCTGGGGGGTCGTAGGAACTGAGAAGACCCGTACCATTGTACCGAAACTGGTGTGCCGGTCGACCAGGAGGTATGACAGACCGGAGTTTACCAGTGACATCGTATGCGTAAAGGATTTCCCGGCCGTCTTGCAGAACGCGGCGAGTCAGACGATCCCCGTCATCGTAGAGATATTGCGCTGTGCGCGTTAGAGGGTCGGTCGTCATTGAAAGCCGACCGAGTGCGTCGTAATTGTAACCCCACTGGCGGGAACCGCGAGCCTCCTGCGCTAGCCGCCCGCGACTGTCGTACTGATACTGGAGCGGCGCAATTCCGGGCGTTGCCCGTGCAATAACGCGACCCAATGAGTCGAACTGTTCAGTGCTTGAACGGCCAACCGGAGTGAGTGCGGTGAAAGTTCTTGTGGCCGAGACGTAAGTGCTCCGGAATACCCTCCCGTTCAGCACCGAGCTGTCAACTTGGCTGACCAAGCTTGTCGGGTCGGCCGGATTTGACAGCACCGTGCGCCGGCCGCCGGTCACAGTGGACTGCAACCCCGCCGGAGTCCGCGTCCTGATCGTGGTCACGATCGGCACTTGCAAACCGAAACGCGGGTCGAAACTCTGTGCGACCGTTCTTACAGTTCCGTCCGGGTCAGTACTAGTAACGGTGCCGTTTGGGGCTTCATCCGCAGTGGTGGCGAGCCCAGCGCCATCGACGTTCACGCGACGTGATACTCCTATTGACTGAGACGTGGTCGAGTGCACCGCTGTCGTGCCCATCGCGGTTGTCAAAGTGACCGAGGAGCTCGAATCAGTTCTCGCACGAGCGAGAGTGGTAAACCCGCCGCTACCGTTGTCGTCTCGGATTAGAAGGCCGCCCCCGTCGTACGTAAATTGGTGCTGATTACTGTTCGCATCCGTAAGGCTGGTGAGAAGACCATCAGCACTGTGAACCAGGCCTGTAGCAGGCTGACCGGGCGGTTGAACGCTGGCCAGGTAACCTTGCCCGTCCGTCGTTAGCGCGGTGAGCTGACCAAACGGAGCGACGAGCGCAACTGGTAGTCCGATTCCGTTCCGTTCCAGCGTCGTCGTATTTCCCTGTCCGTCTGAGATCGACGAGAGGCGACCGGCTTGATCGTACCCGAACTCGAAGATGGTACTTCCGTGCAGCGCGTCGAGAGTGCGCAGATGCTTACCCGCCGGGTCAAACACGTAGAGCTCGCTTCCGTCTTCTGATGCGACAGTTACTACGTTGATGCCGAGCGCCGGCAATGGAGCGTCCACACGACGCGCAATGCGGTCGAGGATGTACAGCCGGCCATCAGGTCCGAAATCCAACGCTCTCGGCCCCTGAAGAGTCGTGAGAGTCGCTCGCCCTCCGCTATTCCTGCTACACGGCGAAGAGATACACCCAGCTATGATCCTGAGTATACCTCTCTCATCGACTCGGTAGACCCACCCGGCATCCTCCGTGAAGAACAGCGTTCCGTCAGGTCCGACGCCCAACTCACTGTGGCGACTGACGATCGCCGATGTCGTTGCAGGAAGACCGTTAATGAGCGGGCCGCTCCCATTACCATTACCTGCAATCCGGTGAATGATTCCGTCTACGCCGATACGGTAGATAACCATACCGTTCAAAACACGCCCTTCCCGATTTGCTACGTACAGATTCCCATCGGGAGCAACGGCAATACCTCTCAACCCATGAAATACTGCGTGCGCGTTCGCAGGCTTGCCTTCCGCGCAGACGTAACTCACAGTGGTATTCGGACACCGCGCAAATGTGCCATCACCAACAACTCGTTTGAGGATCCCGTCCGTGCCGACGCGGTATACCTCGTTTAGCGATTCGACGTACAAGGTCCCGTCTTTCGCAAACGCGAAATCGAGGAAGCACAGGTCAGCCTGACTCGCCAAGGTCCCATCGGCGACCGAACTGGACTTACCCCAATTTAATGGACGCGTAAATGATAGGACCTATGCTGCCGCCTGCAACTGCTCTTCGTACGCCGCGGGACTGATGTACCCCAACGTGGAATGACGCCGCCTCCGGTTGTACCAGATCTCGATGTAGCG
>JBBQAV010000013.1:0-42323 GCA_038316775.1 Gemmatimonadales bacterium
GCCAGGGGATAACCCAGTGTCGAACATCGCATGCTTTGCGCGCCGTGGTGCGCTCGCGGTCTGTGTGTTGGCAGTCGCGGCAGTGACGACCCCCGCACAGTCGCTCTCCTATGTCGGAGGGCTGCAATACGCCACCGGCGATTTCATCTTCACAGAGCGTACGTGGAGTGCCTATCTCTCGAACGGACTCTCCTGGTCGGCGGGCCGTCTGCGCGCGTCGGCGAGCGTCCCTCTGGTGATGCAGCCGGCGGGATGGGTGCAGTACAGCGGGGCCGGGATGATGGTGCCCACGGGCGGGGTGGCGGGAAGCGCGGGGGGCACCAGTAATAATTCGGCCACGGGAAGCGGCATGAACGGTGGGACCATGATGCCCTCGAGCGACATGCCGTTCAGCAGAGTCGGCATCGGCGATCCGATCGGCCGAATTGAGGTGGCGCTATCGCGGGCCGGGGCCGAACATTCCCCGGTGAGTCTTGTCGGCGCGGTGAAAGCGCCGCTCGCGAACGTGAACCATGGATTCGGCACAGGCGAATGGGATGTCGGCGCCGGCCTGTCCAGCGCGGTGAAAGTTGCCAGCATCTCCGTGTTCGCTGAGGCCGTGTACTGGAGACTCGGGAATCCCCCCGGCGCCTCGCTGCGCAACGCGGTGGCGTATGCGCTGTCGGTTGGGCGAGCATTGCCTCGTAGCCGCTGGTCGGTGCTCGGCACAGTGTCCGGCGCGAGCAGCCTTTGGACGGGGCTCGAGGCGCCGGTGCAGGCGGGGATGGGCATCGGGTATCAACTTGAATCTGGTAGCAGTGTCTTCGCGACGGCCGCAGCGGGCCTCACGCGCACGGCGCCAGCGATTTCGACAGGACTCGGCTGGCGGGTGCCGCTCGGCAAGACGCGCTAGGCGTGAAGCGCAAGACGCGCTAGAACACGCGCGTTCCATCCTCTCTACCCCGCGATGGCGTTGTCGTCGCGCAGTGTCGCCACGTCGATTACCGAGACGCTGTCTGCATTCGTGCAGGCCACGTAAAGACAATCCCTAGAGGCACATGTTGTGCACGCATTCCCGACTGTCTACCCGATCTTCTCACCGCTTATCAGGAACCATCGAATCTGCGAACACGGCGAACACGGCGAACACGGCGAACTCAATGACGAGCCACATCCGGCGAGTGGTCATCGAACTCCGCGCGAGATCGCGGAGGACGAAGCCGGACCAATCGGGAGGACTCCGGATCAGCCCCCGAAACATCTTCGTGCTGAGAATGGACCAGTGCGCCCGCTTGATGAGTCTCTGGAGCCGCCGGCAGGGTCTGAAACGGAATTACGGCGCCCCGCGCTGCCATGACGGCTTGAGCGACGGGCGGTTAGAGGTGAACGAATCAGCCCGTTGTCGGATGCAAGTGCCAGCTCGCAATGTCACAGCCAGCCGCTCGCAAATCCCGCGCGGCGCAGTCCCGTGATCACGTAGGGGCACGCGCGCATCAGTCGCCATAGCATACCGGACCGGTAGTTCTCGCACATCAACACGACCGGGCCCAGGTTGATTCCGAAATGGTAAGGCGACGTCCAGCCCGCGCCGGGATCGGTCTCGTTAGGGAAGGTCAGATTGAAGCTGCACCGAAAGCAGTACTCGCCGGTGACTTGTTGATACCCGTCCTGAAGATGCCAAACCGTCGGGAGCACGATCTCCGGGGCGAACGGCAGCGACGCGACCACGGCCCATGGCGCGATGGTCCCGTCGTCGGGGCCATACGGTACGCCGCGGGCGACATAGTTGAAGAAGGAGCGTTCGATGCCTTGGATCCGGCGCGTCGCCGAGCCGGGTCCATCGCTCGCGGTCAGTCCCCAGAACTTCTCTCCATAGCCCACGAACCCGAGAGGATTTCGGATCGCATACTCGCGCTGGACGTAAGTCGCGCGTCGGCTGTTCTCGCAATAATCGATGCCCTTGTCCCGCGTGAACGCATCCTGAATGCCGCGAAAGTCCACCCAGATGTGTGAGTACTGGTGGATAAAGAGCGAACCGCCATAAATCAACTCGTAGCCGTAGATCTCCTTCCATTGGTAGGTAGAAGACCACGCCGAGTAGCTCTCCGTGGGCAGGGGGTGCGTCGGCGAGCCCAGCGCAAGTACGTAAAGGAGGACAGCCTCGTCATAGCCTTTCCAGCGGTAAGGCAGAAAGCCGCTCTCGGGCCTCCAGCCGTGAGTCATTGTCGCTCCGCCGTTGCACGCCCATTGCCAATCGGCGCGGCGATACAGCGCCTCGGCCAGCGTCCGGATCTCCTGCTCGTCTTCGCTGTCCTGATCGAAAAAAACCGCGGCAGAGAGCATGCCGGCGAGCAAGAAACTGGTATCGACGGTCGACAATTCGCACAGGCCGGCGCGCCGTCCGGTGGTCATGTCGAGAAAGTGATAGTAGAAGCCTTTGTGCCCGGTTGCGTCGGGCGCGGTTCCCTGCGCGCTGGTCCAGAAGAATCGCAACACCGCCAGCGTACGCTCGATCGCTTCGGTGCGCGACATCCAGGCGCGCGCGACGCCGACCGGATAGACGGCCAGCGCGAAGCCTACGGCCGCGATACTCGCCGGAGCGCCCGGCTCCGATTTGTCGGCTACGAGACCATTCGCCGGGTTGGTCTCGTGCAGGAAGTAATCGAAGGCGTGACGCTGCAACGCGTCCAGCCTCGCCTCGCCGAAGTCGAAATCGGCTGGGTCCGTGTGTTCGTGCTGCTGCATCAAAGGGCGAACCGTTTCATCGCGTTAGTAAACCCGTCATCCTTGTGGAATGTGGTGAAGTTCGCCTTGAGGCTGTGGTTCGGAGTCCGAGAGTATTCGCGGAGCCATGGAAGCTCGCAAAGCGTTGAGCACGGCAAGGACATCAATGACCTCTTGTGATCGCGCCGGCCACCGGCGGTAGGTAGCCCGCAGCGGCGATGAACATGCCAATCATACTCAAGCCCATTCCGCCGATGGCGCTCTGCAAAGCAATCCACCGCATCCGCCGTCCGATGTGCAGCAGTTCGTCCACTCGTTCCAACGAGCTATCCAGAATGACCACCCCGGCAGCTTCGGCGGTGATCTCGCTACTCTGACCGAAGGCGATCCCCACGGTCGCGGCCGTAAGAGCCGGGGCATCCAACTCCAGCGCGGCAGGATCCTTGATGATGACGCCGCGTCGCGCCGCCAACGAAACCGAGCCGATGATCGCCACCGGTCATGCGTCACATCCCATCAGGCGCGACACGTCCCGCAGAAGTTTTGTCACGCAGTCCCCGCGACGTCGGGGCGCGGCGGGGCAATCGAGCCCCACTGGTGCCCGCTACGGTCTGCCAGCGCATTTGCCTCCGCAGGTCCTTCGCTCCCCGCCGCATAGTTCGGGAACGGCGGCACCGGCAATTGCGCCCATGCCTCCTCGATGGGCGTGATGATCCGCCACTCGGCGTCCACCTCGTCGCGACGGGTGAAGCGCGTCGAGTCACCCTTCATCACGTCCCGTAGAAGCGTCGCGTACGCGCTCGGCAGCTTCCCCTCGAAGCTCTCCGCATACGAGAAGTCCGCCTCGACGCCGATGGACCGCAGCTCGTCGCCCGGCCGTTTCGCCGCGAAGCCGATGTTGATTCCCTCGTCAGGCTGTATCCGCAGCGTGATCTGGTTTGGCTCCATGTATTTCTGCGGCGCGCGGGCGAAGAGCGCCTGCGGCGTCCGTTTGAAGTGCACCACCACCTCGGTCTGCTGGCTCGTCAGCCGCTTACCGGTGCGCATGTAGAATGGCACACCTTCCCAGCGCCAGTTGTCGATCCGGAAGTCGATCGCGGCGTAGGTCTCGGTGTTGGAGCGCACCTGGACGCCGGGTTCCTCGCGATACCCCGCGGCGGGGTGTCCGCCGACCATTCCCGCGCCGTATTGCCCGCGGACCGTCCGCTGCTTTACCTCGTCGACGGTCATGGGGTGCATCGCGCGGAGGAGCTGCACCTTCTGATCACGAAGCGCATCAGCACCGAGCGCCACTGGCGGTTCCATCGCCATGAGCGACAGCAACTGTAACAGATGGTTGGTAACCATGTCGCGCAGCGCGCCCGTCTCCTCGTAGAACGCGGCGCGGCGTTCGACCCCGAGCGTCTCAGCAGCCGTTATTTCCACGTAGTCGATATAGTTTCGGTTCCACACCGGCTCCAGCATCGTGTTGCCGAAACGGAAGACGAGGATGTTCTGAACCGTCTCCTTCCCCAGGTAGTGGTCGATCCGGAAGATCGCTTGCTCGGCGAACACGTCGTTCACCACGCGGTTCAGCTCCCGTCCGGACTGGAGGTCGCGCCCGAACGGTTTTTCGATCACTATGCGCGACCAGCCAGCGTCATTCTTCGCCAACCCGGCCGCACCGAGTCGCTCGATGATCGGTCGGGCGAGCGAGGACGGGGTCGCGATGTAAAACAGGCGGTTCGGGTTCCCGCCAGCCTGCCGCCGCGAATCGAGGTCGGCGGCGAGGCGCGAGTAGAGCCCAGCATCGTCCGGATCACCAGGGATGTAGTGGAGACGCTGCTCGAATCCCTGCCACCGCGGGTCGTTCGTGTCAACCGAATCCTTCGAATCCGCGAAGGTCTCACGCAGCCGGCCACGGAACTGGTTGTCGGTGAGGCGCGTGCGCCCCGTGCCGATGATCTCGCAGCGGCTGCTCATGCCGCCAAGACACTGAAGATCGTACAGCGCCGGGAGGAGCTTACGTCGGGTGAGATCACCGGTCGCGCCGAAAATAACCAGCGTGCACGCCTCGGCCTCGCTGAGCGGTGGCCGGCTGATTTTCTCCCGCGGCATTGCTCGCACCGACGTAGTCACGGCTTAGCCCCGGTCGCGACCGCTGCGATTAACGCCTGCCAGTCAGTGTGCACGAATTCCGATGCTGGCCGATCGACGCGCTGGTACGTGTGGGCCCCGAAATAGTCGCGTTGGGCCTGCGTCAGGTTCTGCGGCAGCACGGCAGACCGGTAGCTGTCGAAGTACGCGAGCGACGCCGACAGCGCGGGTACCGGGATACTGTTCGCCACGGCCATCCGCATGGTACGACGCCATCCACCCTCTGCCTCCAGCACGCGCAGCCGGATGTCGGCGTCGAGTAGCAGGTTCGGCAGGTCGCCGTCACGCTCGTACGCCTGCATGATCGTTTCGAGCAAGCGCGCCCGGATGATGCAGCCGCCCGTCCAAATGCGCGCGATCTCGCGGAGGTCGATGTTCCACCTGTGCTCCACCGAGGCGACGCGCAAGAGCGACATTCCCTGCGCGTAGGCGCAGATCGTAGCCGCGGCGAGCCCATCCCGGACGGAAACGACGAGTGCACGGCTCTCGCTCGTGACGTTATGTGTGTCGGCGCTGGCGAGCTCCTCGGTGGCGAACCGCGTGCTCACGATCTGCTCGCTGGCGCGCACGCGCTCGGCCTTCATGCTGGAGAGGACGCGCGCATCGATGGCGGCCGCGATCGTCGGGATGGGCACGCCGAGATCCAGCGCGACCTGCGCGGTCCACTTTCCCGTGCCCTTCTGCCCCGCCTGATCGAGGATCATTTCGACCAGCGGGTTTCCGGTTTCGGGGTCGCGCACTCCCAGGACTCGTGACGCGATCTCGATCAGGTACGAGTCCATCGGCCCGCGGTTCCATTCGGCGAACAAGGCCGACGTTTCCGCGGCCGAGAGCCCAAGCGGGCGGCGCAGGAGGTCGTACGCTTCGGCGATCAACTGCATGACCCCATACTCGATGCCGTTATGGACCATCTTCACGAAGTGGCCGGCGCCATCCGGGCCGACATACGTGACGCACGGCCCCGAGTCGGTTTTCGCGGCAATGGCCTCGAGGATTGGTCGCAGGTGATCGTAGGCCGGTCGAGCGCCACCCGGCATCAAGGAGGGACCATACCGCGCACCTTCCTCGCCACCGGAGACGCCCATTCCGACGAAGCGCACGCCGCGTTCGCGCATCGCCGCCTCGCGCCGCTGCGTATCGGCGAAGAAGGAGTTGCCGCCATCGATCACCACGTCGTCCGCCGAGAGAAGCGGCAGGAGCTTCTCCAGTATCTCATCCACCGGAGCGCCCGCCTTGATCATCAGCAGAATGCGGCGTGGCCGTGCCAGCGCGGCCGCGAATTCCTCCAAGGTCTTTGTGCCGATCCATTTGCGACTGCTGTCAACGCTCTGGATCAGGCGCGCGACCTTCGCCTCGGTCCGATCCCAGAGCGCCACCCTGAAGCCGTGGTCCGTCACGTTCAGCGCGAGGTTCTCGCCCATCACGCCGAGACCAACGATTCCCAGATCTGCCAGGTGCGTCGCGTCGATTGTCGAAGTCACCGGATACTCCTCATCACGTTGTCTGGAGGCCGCCGTCGGTCGCCCCGCTGCCGGCGCGCGGGATGTCGGAACGATGTGTTGTCGCGCGGGCCTGTTCGAATATGTCCACCCACTTCCGGTAGCGGCGGGCGATCTCCGCCACCGCGGCGTCGCGGGAGATCTTCTCGTCGCGCAGCGCAATCAGAGGATCCCAGAATGTAGTCCGCCCGACCGCGAAACCGATGAACCCCGGGACAGCCGCCGCCGTCGCGAGCCAGGCGCGCACGTGCTGTTCGTTCTCCCCTCGGCCCAGGACGATGCAGCCCACATCGTGCCGCCCGTCGCGCCGTGCCGCCGCCGCGATCCGCCCATAGTCTTCCCGGCGTTCCAGACCTTCGACCTTCCAGACGTCCGGCTCGACCTCGGCGTCCTGGAGATCGCGGATTGCCCGGACCATGAGCGCGGGCCGAAGCTCATGGTCGTACGCCCGCGCATCCGCTCCGACATCCTTGAGCTGCCTCGGAGTGGCAGGCACAAGCAGCTCGAACATGTACTTCGAGGGACTATTCTCGAGGTACTCGGAAAGACGCCGGAGTCGAGCGGCCTGGCGGCGGTTCATGGCCGCGTCGCCCTCGGGATTGTAGCGCACGAGCACCTTGCAGAACGTCGGCGCGAACTCCTCGATGTGCCGCGCGAACTCCTCGCCGAACTCGAAGTCGAACTCGTCCTGCCCGCTCTTCTCCGCTGGCACACAGGTGATGTACCCGCCGCGTCTCGCGTCGCGCAGAATGCCGGCCCCGAACCGCTCGTCAACGAGGATGCCGGCGTTCTCCTTGGACACGCCTCCCGCCACGGCGGCGACGAAACCGTCGTAGATCACCCGCTTGGCGGCGGCGATCCGCGCGGCCTGCTCCGCTCTGAGCGTCCCGGTCCAGCCGAACATCCCGCTCTCGAAGGACGCGCGGTGATCGAATGGAAGTATGTAGAGTGGCTTCGTGTAGCCCGGGATCATCGTCCGGACACCGGCGCCGCTGTGAAGTAGTACACCACAGCCCCCTCGCGTACGAAATGCACACCGACGATCATGGCGGTGGTGCCACCGAGCGCCATCACCGTTGCTGAGTATGGTCGCACTCTCAATCGGACCGCCCAGTCTTCTCCATCGGGTCTCGCGGCGTCCGTGCGGGAGACGAACCCCGTGCCTCCAGTTTCCCGGTCAGGCAAAGAAGGCCAATGAGTGCCAATGTCGCGAGCTGCATCGTGGGCGGCAGTTGGGATGGTGTGCACTCGGGTGCATTTCGTGGTCCGTGTGGTTCATCAAAGTTGATCGCTAGTGCACCGAGACCGTTCTTCGCGTTGACGGCGTTCTCATCGCGGTCCGGGCGTGACGCCCGCCACGCACAGCACGAAGCTGACGGCGGCAAAGAAGCCCAGCGACCAGCTCACTACTTTGAGATTCAGCATTACGAATATCCTCTGTTGACGTGGGGCGGACGTGGGGACGCGATGCCAGCGTTAGTGCTGGTGGCCGCCCGTATCCCTGCTGATGCTGCGATCCGACGACTCTTCCGGATCTCCATCCTCGGTGCGCATCGGGCGGTCACCACGGCCATGTCCCGCATGCCCCCCGTGCCCTCCGTGACCGAAAAGATGCATCGCGATGAAGGCGATGCCGATCAGTATCCAGAACCAGTTTGTCACAAGCCATTGCATGACCGTCCTCCTTGGAGTGTGTCCTGTCGCGTCACGACGCCCGTAGCGCGTGGGCTCATTCGCCGGCTCATCGGACTCGGGCTCTCTCCCGGAGGTGCCTGAGGAGGACGGTGCTGATCCAGATGAGGGGCCCGACGATGAGCACCACTCCGGCGAGCAGCCTTTCCGGCGTCCCCGTCATCGGATGAACCGCTCCCAGCTTCCATATCGCTCGCCGACGGGGCCTCGCGGCAGGCTGAGCAAGATCACGAGCGATCCGGCGATCACATCGCTCCACCGGGAGCCGATCGTCGGGCCATTCAGCAGCCGCGGAGCGGCGATCATCCAGACGCCGAAGAGCACGTTTACAAATCGCAGCGCTCGCCCGACATCAGCCAGCGCCATCACGGCGAAGGTTACGATGAGTGCGCCGACGAGATGATCGCTGTGGGCCGCCGCGCCGGTGCTTCCCAGTGCGGCGGGCGCAAAGATCAGCCAGGTGCCCACCCCGACGCTCACCAGCAGATTCCACGGCAGCGCCACACCCCAGACCATGGCCATCGGACGCACCACGTCGGGGTGAACAGAGCTGACAGCTGGAAGCTCGCGCAGCGTGCCACCGAGCCAGAACGTGCGCCAGAACGGCTGTCCCTCGCGCCGGGCCTGGACCAGGAACTGGCCCATCGCGACGACCTCGTCGAGGGTGAGCGCGATCATTGCCACCATCGCTGCCGCCGCGATCAGGCAGTACGTGCACCATGCCCCGACCGCGAGCGGCTGCAGGATGATGAGCGTAATGCTGACGGCGCCGAGGGGGACGACGAGGATTCCGAAGAACGTCACCATCCAGGGCATCGTCCGCCACCGCGCCTTGTCACCCATGAAACCCATCAGGAACTCGATCATGTACGCGAGCGCCCCGAAGCCCGCATCGGGAATCGGGAATGCGCGCGAAACGTCCGATGTGAGCACGCGCTGGGTGCCGAGCCCGAAGAATGGGTCGCCGAGCGATCCGATGTGCTGGAGCTGGAACGCCGCCATCTGCCGCGAGAGGAAGAATCCAACGAGCGCAAGGGCGATGATGGGCGCGCGCTGCGGCCAGCTTGACGGATTGTAGGACCAGCCGGGCGGTACATCCGGGCCCGGCTCCATGGACATCCCGGGTGCCATAGGCATGCCCGGCGCCAGGATCGCGAAGACAACCACCAGCGCCCCGACGAGGGTGTCGTTTGCATAACCGGCAGCGGTGGGCGCCCAGAAGACGAGGGGCGCGAACAGGAGCCACAGACCGACGAGCGACGTGCTCCACGGCGCCCATAGCTTGAAAAACGGGCGACGCGACAGCGAGAGGATGGACAGGCCGAGGATGAGTGCGCCACTCACGACGTCGCTCACCTCGAGTCCGGTGCTCCGGTAGCCGAGCGCGAAGATGCTCGTGATGAGCCACAGACCGAGCACCATGTTGGCGAAGTGCGGCCACGGGGTGCTCTGCCCGTGCGTCATCGGCGCGGCCGTCATGCCTTCGTGCGCCGACATGTCTTGGTGCGCCGACATGCCATCGTGTGCTATCATGCCGCCGGCGGCGGGGACTGGCGCCGCACCCTCCGCGGGCGGCGCATGGCCGGTATGCTCGCCGCCATGCCCGCTATGCTCGTGACTCATGCGCCCCCCTTTCGCTGACGGTGCCGTGGCGCCCCTTTTCACCTTCGACGACGGCTCCAGCTTGTTCTCCTTATACCAGCCCAGCGGGTCGGCCTTCAGTGCCGCGACCATTTTCGGGAGCGTCTCCCGCAGCGAACGCTTCGGCTCCCAGTCGAGCAACGTGCGAGCCCTCGTCAGGTCGAGCGCGTAGTGATCGGCCGCCCGGTCGATCATCCATGGCTTGATGAACTGCGCCTGACCGGGGACGAGATTCATCACCCATGCACCCAGCTTCGCCGGCAACCGGGGCACGACGATCGTCTCCAGCGGCGTGCCGTGAATCAGACGGGATAAGGTGTGCTGAAGCTCGTCGTAGCTGAGCGGTTCCCGCTCGCCGAGCAGCACCGGCACCTCGGGCGGCAACTGCGCCCGGCGCTCCACCACGCGTTCGATGGCGTCCACCAGGTCGTCGGCGTGCATGAACGCCTGCCCATGCGCCGTCGAAGCGGAATAAAAGTGGTTGGTGAACTGCCGCTCGTAAATGCGCTGGATCTGGTGTGCCAGCGGGATCGAGTGACAGCCGTCATCGTAGACGCCCGAAATGCGGAGCAGCGCGACCGGAATATCCCCGCGGCCAGCGCGGAGGAGCTGTTCGGTCCGAACCTTCGACTCCGGATACGCCCACGTAGGACGGATCGGCCAGTCCTCAGTTATGAACTGGCCCGGCTCGCCCGGGGCGTGCACCAGCATCGTGCTGGAGAAGACGAACTGCTCCACCTGGAAGCCGGTCTCCCGGAGTCCGCGCAGCACGCGTTCGGTGCCGCGCACGGTGATCTCGTCGTACTTGGGGCTCGGTGCACCGAAGAAATCGTAGTATGCGGCCAGATGGATGACCGACGCGATACGCTCCCCGTGATGCTCCCGGAGGACGCGTAGGCCCGCGCGCACGCTGTCGTCCGAGGTCATCTCCACAGCCATGTAAGTACATCCGGGGGGCGGTGGCACTGGCGCCTTGCGGTCGAAACCAACGACTTGGGCGAAGCGCCCGGTGAATCGGTGCATCACGGCTTGGCCGATCTCGCCGTTCGAGCCCGTGACGAGGATGAAACCGCTGTCTTCCGTCACGGCCGGCACCTGGGTGGCCGAGTGGACGGGATCAGCCGCAGCAGCTTCCGCCCGCACCGCTGCCACCGCCACAGCAGCCGCCGGCAGCGCCCGTTACGCCCGCGGCGACCAATGCGCCCCCGGTGACAGACTCGTAGCCGGCATCTCGGACCGCTTGGGCGATCACCGCGGGGGTCGTTCGGGCTGCGTCGTAGCTGACGGTCGCTGATCCCACGGTCACCGCATCAACGCGTGTGCCCGGAACGGCGCCGAGCGCCTTTCGCACGGCGCTCACGCAGCCGCCGCAGCTCATACCAGAAATGACTATGGTTATTTGTCGCACGGAACCCCCGGAAATCTCGTCGCCGACCGCTGCGACGTTTCGACTTTGTCGAACCTAGAACGGATACTCTGAACGCAATGTACTCCGCCAAGCTGAATCGGACCTGAGTCTTGGCTGAGCACCGTATCTTTGCGTGTCGCTGAGGTCGCTCATCTGTGCCTGCAATCTACTCTCTCGCCGCTCCCGAGAGGCTGAGATGAGCGTGAGAGCGGGCTACGTCAGAGTTCGCGCTATCGCTTCGACCGACTTCATCCCGTGGCCGAAGCGCGCCATCGTGTGGCGATGCTTCTCCAATTCGCTGTATGGGAGGAAGCGCACGCGCAGGTCGGCGACCCGGCTGAACGCGGGCCGCGCAAGCTGGCCGCGGACATCTTTCTCGCGGTTATCGGGTGCGACAAGGAACAATCCATGCGCACGCTCACTCGCACTGCCAAGCGCCAAGTCGAGCAGCCGCACGATACCCGAGTAGATGGACGTGGTATGCTCCACCTCGAATGCGGCCGCCACTTCTCCCGTGGGTCGCTCGAGCCAGAGCACATCAATGAGGCGAATCGCCTCAGCGCCCGGCGCCTGATCGATCTGCGGCGGTAGGCAGGTGAGGCAGCCGTCACCAAGCCGGCCAGCGCCGTACGGTCGCCCGCCGTCATTCGCGGCAATCCATACGTCGAATCCGAGCGCGATTCCGAGATCGCGTAGCCACCCCTGGACCTCCGTGTGGGTCCGGTCACCTTCGCGCGCGGCGGTCAGCACCTTGTCCGCTTTCGCAGCTACCTCCCGCACACGCGCGAGATCCGCTTCCCACGCAGCGCGCAGCGCCGCGTCATCACCACTCGGTGGTGCGGTGTAGCGCTCCGAACCGATGTCATAGAGCAACGCGGCGATCGCGCCGAGATCGTTGGACAAGAGATCGCGATAGCGCTCGTTGAGGTCGAGTATCCCCTGACGCATGGCGAGATACTCGTCCCACCGCCCGAGCCTGACCCTCGCGCCCGTTAGCGCGTTGTAGCCGTTCACGATCGCCGTGTTGAATGGCGGTACGATTGTCGGGTGAAGAAAGTACAGCAGGTTGGCCGCCGTCGGCCCAAGGCCCTTGATCTCGCGCGCGGCCAGGCCGCGAACGGCGGCGAGTACCGCGTCTTCGGTGGAACAGCACGCGCACGCGTCGAGGAAGCGTCCGAAGGCCAGCTGGTTTTCGCGGTCTTCGTAAATGTCCGGAATGCGGAGCTTGGGTTTCCAGAGCCATGCGTGATCGGCTCCCTTGAACATCGGCCGTTGCTCGGCGATCGACCCGACTACCGTTTCCAGCGAGGAGCCCTTGTAGACATTGCCGAAGGTCCCCGATTCCATTTCTGCAACGACCTGCGCCAAGCCCCGGCGGATGGAGCGAAAGTTCTTCAGCCGCTGTTCCCAGAGGAACCACGTCCGATAGGTCCCTCCGGCGTCATCGCGCCATCGGTTGATGAGCTCCCGGATGACGGCGCGAGCGTTGCTGCTGCCACCAGCATCTGAGGATCGAACAGCGTCGGTCACGATGCTGAAGATCGTACATCAAACAGCGTCGCAGCAAGGCTCTCTCGCAGCGTGCGTCCTCGTTCAATGATTCCGCAGCATAACGGCGAAGAAACGCCAGACGGAGACAGGCGCGGGTGGAGTACAGGTAGGTACCGATGAAGGAGACGAGGAGCGCGCGCTTGCGCCATGGAGTGGATTCGAGGAGGCCCAGTGCAAACGGGACGTAGATCGGCCACAAGACGTGCGAGAAGACGGAGTAGACCTACGTCATGGCCCTCATGAGCAACGGTGCATCGCGGCGAAACGCCCCGCAGTCGCGTGCATGTCAGCCGTCGCGGCGACTAGTCACGGTTGGGAACACCAGGCCGATGATCCAGAGTAGAGAGGGGATCAGCAGCAGCCATTTGAAATCGGAATCGAGCTGAAAGTTCGTCAGGCTCATCGTCCCGACTGTGAATAGCCCTGCCAACGCGAGGACGATCCACGTCCACTTCTCTCGCACTGCAGATGCATTCATCGCCGCTAAGATGGTCAGCACACCCGCACCCGTCATGAAGCCACCCATCACGGTGAATACGCGGTGTACCCAACGCGTCAGGCCAGGCACGGCAGATTGAATCTCCCCGGCGCTGGTTCCCATGTAACGCAAATCTTCAGTGAGCAGCGAGGGACGCAGAAACATGAAATACAGACCTAACCCAATCAGCCAAATACCTCAGGCGATAAAAACAAACGTGGAGATTGGTGGACGAGGTTTTCGCATTTCCATGGCCGTTTATCATCCGCACATGTTGCCTGGTGATGATTGCTGACCGTCCCGCAGGAAGCGCTGATCCGGATCTCGAGCACTGCGACCCTGATCAGAAATTCCTCCAGACGCCGCTAGTCCTAATTGCGACTGTGGGTAAGCCGTCGCAGCCACGAGACAGACGCAACAGGCGGCAAGCCGCAAGCTTTTCATTCTCTGGCAAGTAGTCATACCAGCTGGGTTTGCCGCTTGGTCCGGAGAAGCCAGGCACCCGCCGCGGCAGAGGCCACCACGATTGCCGTTATCACTGCCCAGCCCCAACCGGTGATCGGGATTGGCACGTCCATCATCTCCGCGCTGGCGTGAGGCCCGCCCATGCCTTGCATCCCAGGCATGTCGTGCATTCCCGGATGAGTTTCTTCAACGGCTGCTACCTGGGCGATCATCAGCGTCGCCTGCGCGATAACATCGCCGTCGGGAGCGACAGCCACGATGCTGTATTGGCCAGGCTTGCTGGTCGCGGGAATCGTGACGATCTGCTGGAACGTCCCCTTCGCACCTGTTTGCACGCGGCCGAAGACAACTGTCTCCAGAATGCTGCGCAGCTCGAGGCGAACGGAGAAATTATGCGCAAACTCCGCCCCAAAAATTGTTATCGTGCTGCCAGGCGGCGACTGCTTTGAGCTCAGCGAAATAGCACCGGTGCCATGAGCGGAAGCGCTACGGAGTGGAACAGCCAGGGCGAGAAGCAGGATGCTTGATCGAATGCCGCGAAATCTCATACGTGTCCTCACATTCCCATGTGTTGCTTCAGTGGCGCGAAAACCCCGTAGATGATGCCGCCCACATAAAGCGCAAGCATGACAAGTCCCAGTGCCAATAGCAGTCGCGGCGGCCGGTGATGGCCGTGATCCCGGCGATCCAGAAGCGGCACTGCCGCCAGAAACCCGAACAGGACCACCGGTGCGATGACCATTCCTATCATTCCCGTGCTGTTCTCGACTGAATAAATCCAGAGAAACGGCCAGAATGGTTTCGTGACTTCGACACCTTCGACCGCTGGGTGCCCGATCCCTGGGGGCGCAAGCGCGGCCAGAGTGCCGAGTGCCGCGAACAAGAGAAGGCCAACGCCGGTCAGTTTGCGCACGTGGTTGCTGAAGCGCTCTGTTTTCGGCTCATGCGCGTGGATTCCCAGAACGCGAATGAGCGTGAAATGCAGGGCAATGAGAGCCAGCAGAACGATCGGAAGCAAGCTCACGTGAATGTTGTGCATTCGCGTAAAGAGCGTGGTACTTTGCGCCCAGTCGGGGCGCATCACCGATCCGAGCGCTCGGGCTAGCTTCGCACCGGCTATTGCGTGAGCCAGTGCTTCGCCAGCCTCCTGATCGCCTCGCAACACCGTACCTGTGAAGATGAGTCCGAAAATCACCAAGAATAGAGCCACGCCGGCCCACCACGTGACTTCGCGCGGGCGCGCGTAGCTGCGCCGCCAGAAAACGTACGTGAGGTGGAGAAACACAGTGATAAAAACGACCGTCGACGCCCAGTAGTGAAGCGACCGTACCCAGTTCCCCAGTCGTACGCGCGTCATGATGTACAACACGCTGTCGTGCGCGGCGAGCGGAGAAGGATTGTAGAACTGGTCTAGCAGGAAGCCGGTGACGATCAGAACGACGATTCCAACGAACGTCAGCCCGCCGAGCATGTAGCGGAGCTGGTTGGCTGACGGAGGAATGGGATAATCGAGCGCGTGAAGGGCCAGCCGCTCGCGGAGAGTCGCCTTGAGTCCCGAGGGCGCGTTCTCAACTGCGGTCCCACCAGCCGTTGCCGGCTGGTGGGAATCGTTTTCGGAAGGACTGGTCGCCCGATCGCGCTCGGGCATCAGTTCTTCTTGGCGGGCGGCATCTCCATCCCGGGCATCTTCATCTTACTGTGATCCATCGGGGGCATCGCGGGCTTCGGTGCCGGCTTCGCCGCGGCTTTTTTGGTCGTTGACGCTCCCTTGGTTGTTGACGGTTTGGCCTTTCCTGTCGTCGAGCTCTTTGTCATCGAAGCGCTATTCCTGGTTTTTGCGGACGTTGCGGTGCGCGATCTGTTCTTCGTCGACGAGCTCGGAGCCGAAGGTCGCGCGCGAGATGGCATCATTGTGCTCATGTTCATTTCATGATCTGCCGGCATTGACTGCATCATCTCATTCATGAGCCGGCGCATTGTAGTGTCACGCATCACACGCTCGCGGATGACTGGGTCCTCCATCATACGTGTGTGCATTTGCATCATCGCGGACCGATCCATGTTCATTCCCATCATGTTCGTGTTGGCGTGGTCCATTCCGGCCATGCCCGCAGCTCCGGCTGATGATGATGAGTCCATCTTCATTCCAGCCATCCCCTCCATATTCTTCATTGCCTCCGCCGCAGACTGTCCGCGCGCAATCGTGGGAGTCGGCCAGCCTGCCAGAATCCCGACCGCGGGCCCGCCCATGTTTTCGATTCCCATCATCTGGGCCATCTCCATCCACTCTGCCGGCGTCATCACGTACGAAGTCCGATCGCGATACAAAGCCGCCGCGCGGAGGATCTCGGCACGCTTGCGATTCTGAGGAACCTTGGGATTGGTCAGAATATCGGACACGACATCGTGCATAGAGTGCAGGTTGTCGAAGATGATCGCGGCTTCGGGGTATCTCTTGGCGAAAGTAGGCGCGACAGCCGCCGTCATCGGCATGATGCGCGGCATGTGCTCGGGAGCGTTTTCCAGCATTTGGCGAAAGCGTGCCACCGCGGCCGTCACGCCGGCTTGGCGTTCTTCCAGGTTTTTCCCCGTCATGAGCGGTTCGTAGAGCCCGACCTGCAGCCAGTGATAGCCCCAAATGAGCCCGTTGAACTTCGGGTACTTGTTTCTGAAAGCGAGGGAGTACGGCTGGCCCTCCATTAGATCCATGCTCTTGGGGGAAGAGCTGAAAGCCAGATCGGGTCGTGTCTTGTAGTAACTCAGAAGTCTCGCGATCGTGGCGTCCTTTTCGGCTTGCGCGAGTTTCTCGTCAGCAAGTACGTCATAGACCTGCCGGTGAAAGAGGTGCGCCCAGTCGAACATCATCTTGACCTCAGGGGCCATCTTGGCGTAGGCGACTTCGATCGCAGCCTCTTCGAGGGGAAGATTCGGCGGGCTGACGAGGAGCTTCTTGGTTATGAAGTTGTATTCCTTGTCCTCCAACAGTGAAACGTCGGCGCCCGGACGCGTATAGAGCTTTTCATAGAGGATCGCGTGTCCATAGTCGAAGGCGTTAAAAAGCCGGTCGGCGCCAGGGTACGTCCGTCGGAAAGTCCAGTTGAAATCGCCGGGCATGTAGAACTGCTCATACGCTCTGGACCACTGCGCGCCTGCCACTGGAGGCCGTGCCGCAAGCGCCAGGACAAGACCGGCGAAAAGGCCAATTGCCCGTGGCATTTTGCGTCGAATCATATCTCCGTTGCTCCTCATATATATCGCTCCTCAATCGCTCACTGCGATCACGAAAATCCAGCTTAAAAAAAGTTCGTCTTTTCGGCGAGATCGATCCAAAAACTCACCGTCCGAATGGAATCAACGATCTGATTCCGAATGCGTACGCAGTGCCGAATGTCAGGAACCACGCGGGATTGTCGCCGTTCAACCGTCGCCCAAGGCCGGCATCGAGGGCGAGCGTCGGGCTCTGCTGGTGTCGGAGTCCGGCACCGGTGGTGTACTCCACACGAGAACCCGATTCAATCGGCTTGCTTCCATAGAATTCCGCCGTGATGAGCAGGGCGGAAAGCGGATACGTCTTGTCGATCGCTCCACCAACGAGCCACCGCGAAACTTCGAGTCCGGCTGGTCCTCCAACGCGCGAAGCTCCGACTGAGGTGCGAGGCGCGCTCGGCCCGGCCGTGTACTGACCATTGACGTGCAAACGAATCCAACTAGTCGTCCGCGTCGCCATGCCGGTAAAGGAGGCGAAGGCATGCTCTGCCGCGAGACTTCCGACCGGCGCCAATAGGTCCGCGCGAACCCCAAGCGCTGGCACTGTCTCGGTCTCGACGTTGAGATTGTGCATTGCCGAGAAATCGAGGCCCGCCAAACCCGTATTGCGTTGCTGCCCCGCTTCGACGAACGCGATGGGAAACCCGACTTCAATTTGGGTGCGAGGGAGTATGCCGTAGGCGATCTCGGGCTCCAGTCCCAAGTTATAAATGCCGCCGTTTGACCGCTCCAACCTGACCGGTGCCAGCTTGAGCTCGAAAGCATGCCGCTCCGTGACGTATGCATCTTCTATCTGGACGGGACGACCGCGATCCGTATTGTAAAAATCGGTTTGCGCCGCAACGCCGGCGGCGCTCCAGGTGGTAAGAAATATGATCAGCCCAGCCGCGCTAAAATGTCGGGCGAGGCGCGTGCTTTTCTGCTTCATTTGATCAGGCCGAGTCGGTGTTGTCAGTTTGCTCTAGGAGAGAGTACCCTGCTCGCGGGACTTTGTTGCCCACGATCGTGCTCGCGGACGATTGCATTTTACGGACCATAAAATGCCAATACCTATTGGAGGTTACGAGCGGTGTGTGCGCCTATGGACGCATGTGCCTATCGACGCATGTGCCTATCGACGCAGGTATGCTTGAGCCTCAACAGCGGGCCGTCTATCCCGCGCTATGCGCGCACCGGATCGCCGACTCGTCGAGCGTCGCGCCTGGACAGAAAAGGTGTGAGAAAAAGGGCCCGTGATGGTGCCGGCAGTGCTCGGCGCCGTGGTGCAACGCGCTTTTTTCTGAACCGAGCCCAGGAGCCGAAGCCATCGATAGTCCGGAAACCCAAACCAGGGCCAGGGCGGCGACCGCCCACGCCAGCGACCTTCGGGTCAAGTGTGTGCGTGCGGGCACGCGCTCCCCTACCAGCCGTCGCACCCGACGTTCCAGCAGCCCACATCCCTCGATCCCAGACGCTATGGCGGAGGCCCGAAAGGCCGCGGTGGCCCCGTTTGCCGGATCGAATTGAGCCAGGGCCACGATTGCAGATGCCAGCACACCCGGATCGTCAGCCGCGGCACGGTCATCGGCTGCGATCTCCGCTTCATCCGCCAGATCGTCCGCCATTCGGCGAAGGGCTGGAATGTAGAAAAGCGCCGACGCGAGAAAACGCATTACCGACAGTTTGAGCGGATCCCGGCTGCTTGCATGCGCGCTTTCGTGCAGGATCACGGCGGTGAGCTCGTCTTCCGTAAGCAGGCGTTCGAGTTGAGCGGCAAGAAAGATTCGTGGTCGCCACCATCCGGCAGTGAACGCGGGATTCGGCAAACCGTCAATGACGCGAACGGTCTCAAGGGATTGACCGGCTCGCTTTGCTGCTCGTTCGAAGGCGCTCCCACGGCGTGGGCGACTTGCCTGGAGAGTTCCGAGCACACGTTTCAGCTCTCGCCCCGCTCGAATTCGATCCAGTCCCGCGTAGATCAGTCCCGCGAGTAACAATAAATGAAATCCTTCATGGACGGGCGACAACAGCGACCGGAGCGCGACCACGCATAGGCCTAACAGGTGATCCCGATTCGGAGCCAGAGATGCCGCGCCCGCAACAACGTGGTGTCCAAGAATTGGGGTCGTGCTGAGAAGTATCAGCAATGCAACCGACAACAGCAGCAGCCGCCGGCGAGCGTTCTCCCTCTCCAGAACCGTAAGCGCGACACGGCAGGCCCTCATGACGTCAACAAGCATTGCTGCGCTGTCTCCCCAGGGGCATCATCTGACTTACTCTATTTCTCCGGTTCTTTCAGCTTTTTCCGGACCAGCCGTGCCAGCTCTGCCAGCTGTTCGGGCTCGTGCTCGGCGAGCGCGTCCACCAGAGAGCTCGTCACTGCTCGTGCTCCAAGGCCCAGGATTCGTCCAACGACGTGGCGAGAAGCATGAAGCAGAAAATCCTCCCGACTGAGAGTCGGGGAATAGTGGAATACCAACTCCAGCTTCTCTCTGCGCATGAGGCCTTTCTCGACCAGGCGATTGGCCACCGTGACCGCGGTTATATAGGCGACATCGTGCCGACGCGCGACAACCTCGTGCAATTCTCTCGCGGTCGAAGGACGATTGAGTTTCCAGGCCGCATCTATCACCCGCTGTTCGAGATCGCCGAGGAGCATCCCGGCCCCGGCGGCGGAGAGACGGACAGTGTCCTGCGCGCGAATCGCCTCCGATCCGCTTCTTCTTCGCTTGGGTCGATCTGTCAGAGAGTTAACTCCGTCCTGTTGAAAGCCCGCGCCCTCGACGTCACACTCGTGGAACGCCATTTTATTCGCTATCAAATGTAGCTTACTTTACTACGCAGTTCGTGGGAAGCCACCCGTTTCGGCCCTCCCACCCCCCCATTGCCAGGCGCTTCGTATGAGAAAAAGGCTTCCCCGCTGGATCGCCGTAACCGCTTTGAGCTTGACAGCGGCAACCACACTTTTCGCTCACGATCTCTTTCTCATACCGGAGGCATTTTTTATAGCACCGGAGGGCTCGGTGATCGTGAGGGTGCTCAACGGAAGCTTCGAAAAAAGCGAGGGCGCCGTGACAGCCGCGCGGATCAGGGACCTCAGCGTGGTGACGCCGCACACACGAACGGCCCCGGCAAGAGATGACTGGCGGGTGAGTGGTGACACCGCCGTGTTTCCAGTTAGGGTCGGTGGAAGCGGCAATTATGTGATTGGTCTTTCAACCTTTGACCGCACCATTCGTCTCGAGGCCAAGGATTTCAACGAATACCTCGCGACGGAGGGATCTCCTGCGATTCTGTTGCAGAGGAAAAGAACCGGCGAAGATACGTTGCCAGCACGCGAGCGATATTCGAAGCACGTGAAGACGCTGTTGCAGGTTGGAGATACACGATCGTCCAGCTTCGGCACCGTTCTCGGGTACCCCGCTGAACTGGTTCCTGTGCACAACCCGTATGCTCTCCGCCGCGGTGAAGTCCTTCGCGTTCGCGCGCTGCTCGAGGGGAAACCGGAGGCCGATCAGCTTCTTTTCTACGGCGGTCGGAGGGCGGACGGCACGCCGGTGCGAGAACGTTCCGTGCGTACCGACCGCACGGGAGTCGCAAGCGTGCGGATCCCGGGGAGCGGCCGGTGGTACATCAAGTTCATCCACATGGTGAAAGTCTCGAGAGACACCGTCGATTACGAATCGAAGTGGGCGACTCTGACCTTTGGTACTAGATGAGCGGGCAAGTGATGACGTACCTCATAGACGGCGGATATACAGCCCAGTGACGATCCGACGGCGCGCTTAGATCTTTGCGCGCCGCAAGGAAACTGCGTTCAAGGCGACGATGATCGACGACAGCGACATCAGCAAAGCCGAAACCTCCGGTCTAAGCGACCAGCCAAGGGAGTTGTAGAACACTCCAGCCGCCACAGGTATTGCCAGCACGTTGTATACGCTCGCCCACGCCAGGTTCTGCTTCATCTTTCGAACCGTGGCCTTGCTGAGGCGAATAGCTCTGGAGATGTCGATAGGATCGGATTTCATCAACACGACATTCGCTGCTTGCGCTGCCACGTCGGTGCCCGAGCCGATCGCGATCCCGATGTTGCTCTGCGCAAGCGCCGGCGCGTCGTTGATTCCGTCCCCGACCATGGCGACGATTTTCCCCTTGGATTGAAGCTCCTTGACGTAACGCGCCTTGTCTTCGGGCCGGACCTGCGAATAGAAACGGTCGATGCCAACTTCGCGCGCGACACGTTCGGCTATCTGTGGAATGTCCCCGCTCATCAGCACGGGTTCGATGCCGAGCGCCTTGAGCCTCTTGATCGCCTCCACGCTGGACGGGCGGACCGGGTCCGTTATTCCGAGAACTCCCACCGCCTTGCCGCCGAATGCAACATAGGTCAACGATCGACCGTTCGAAGCGAGCTCGTCGCCAATCGTCTTCGTCTCGCCTGGTTCCACACCTGACTGCTCGAGAAACCGGGCACTCCCGATAAGAGTCACAACGCCGTCGATCTTTCCACGGACGCCGGCGCCCGAGACATTTTCGATGTCCGTTGCCTGCGGAATCGACAACGAACGTTCGGTAGCGGCTTTCACGGCGGCCTGTGACAATGGGTGCGTAGAGAACGCAGAAACTGCCGCCGCTTTTCGCAGCAGATCATCGGCTGATACGCCACCGATCGGACGAACATCGGTGACGCTCGGTTTGCCTTCAGTCAATGTTCCGGTTTTATCGAGAACGACGATCTGCACGCGACTTACGCCTTCGAGCGTCGCCGCGTCCTTGATCAGGATGTTATGACGCGCGCCCAGCCCGGTGCCGACTGCGACGGCCGTCGGAGTGGCGAGGCCTAGCGCGTCCGGACACGCTATTACGACCGCGGAGATTGCGAAGGTCAACGCAGTAAGGAAAGGCGCGTCGGCAAAGAATTTCCACCCGACGAATGTCAGAATCCCTGAGCTTACCGCTACGACCACGAGTATTGCCGCGGCCTTATCGGCGATTCTCTGGCCGGGGGCCTTGGAGTTCTGTGCTTTCTGGACGAGCGCCGCGATCTGTGCAAGAACGGTATCGCTGCCGACTTTGGTCGCCGACATTGTGATCGCGCCGCTCACATTGATAGCGCCGCCGATGATCGGATCACCCACTTTCTTGTGCACCGGATTGCTTTCGCCCGTAACCAACGCCTCATCGGTTTCCGTCTCTCCTTCGGTGATTATTCCATCGACCGGAATTTTCTCTCCTGCCCGGAGCCGCAGTGTGTCGCCAACAACCACTTCAGATGTCGGCAGCGTGATCTCGGCTCCGTTCCGAACGACCCGCGCTGTAGGAGGAACCAGATCGAACAGCGCGCGAAGTGCGTCGGATGTCCCGCGGCGTGACTTGAGCTCCATCCAATGCCCGAACAGAACGAAAGTCACGAGCATTGAAGCTGCTTCGTAGTACGCGGTCGGGTAGCCGATCACGGTGAGATAGACGCTGCTCAAGTACGCGGCGAGAACCCCAGTCGCGATGAGCACCGACATGTCGAGCTTTCGTGTCCGGAGAGACGACACGCTTCCCGAAAGGAAGATCCACCCCGACCAGAAAACGACCGGCGTGGAGAGAATGAGCCCCAGCCAGCTCGCGAGCGGCGGCTTCACGAACATCGGGACGCCAGGCACATGCCCCGCGATCAGCGTGACCGGGACAGTCAGCGCGAGCGCCACCCAGAAGCGCCGGCGCATGTCCGCTTCCATTTCCTTCGCCATCGCAGGGTCGGCCATCATCGACGCGTGGTCGTGATGAACCCGCTTGCCGGGCTTCTCGGGAGGAGCCGACGGCTCGCCCTGAGTGTGCACGTGCTCGTGCTGATCCTGCCCGCCCGGTGGATGGTGCTGGTGAAGCGCGTGCTCGCTCATTTGCCCGCTCGCAGGAGAAAGTATCCGAAAAGAACGCCCAGGCTGACCCAGCAGATCCAATAGACACCACCCTTTTGCGTTCCGTCGATATTCATGCGGCGTTTTTGGGGGACGCAAGAAATACGAGCATCATGACCGGCCGCTCGGTTCTGTCAATAATGCACGATCATGGTCTGCCGCGACAATTCCAGCCACGGATTCGGTGATGTGGTCGCGGCAACACACGGGCAGCTCCTCACGGGGGATTTCAAGGGCGCGCGTCGCCTTCGCAGCAACACGGGACTACCCTGTGAAAGCAGAATTTTGAGAGGTAGGGGCCTGCACCATGCGGGATATATCGGCCGGCTTACGAGCTAGTTTGGCAAATGACCGACGAGATTAAAGTCGACAGTACAGGATTGGGCTACACCGTTGACGCCGAGCGGAAACGTATCCGCGTCCACTATCCGGTGAAGGGCGAATTCGGCGCAGGCATCGAGATCGGCGACATTCCCAAGTCGTACTTCACCGATCCACCAAACGAGATCACTCGCGAGCGCGCGGCGATATGGAAAGGGCTTGCGCCCTCCCTCGCCGAAGGTGATGACGATATAGCCTGGGCCGATCTCGTGCGCGGGGTTTTCTATCCGTGACCGTCGACAAATGCCTTCTGGTCAGGTCGGAAGAAAGCCCTGCGATCAAGTTGGTGAACGTCGACTTGCCCAATCATTGGTCCAACGACGTGATCATTCTCTATCCGTTCGATTTCGTTCTGGGTGTGTATCTGCGCTGGAGACTTTATTGCCCATGCTTTGCTCACCATGAGCTCAAAATCAAGACCACTCTCAGCAGTGGCGGCCGCAATACTGGTTTTCGGGCCACTTCAGGTGGAAGCGCAAGCTATCCCCCCTGCCAGGAACGCTCCCTCCGACTCAGCCGGACGACCCGTCCGCATGTTCACGCCCGCCGACGCCGCTCGATTGCTCGTGGCGACGGGAATCGTTCTGGTGGTGATGCCAGATGACCGGTCGATTGCAGCCCGATTCCAACGATCGAGTGTTCAGTCCAACGGCGCACTCAAAGGGACGGCCAACACGTTTGATGCGGTCGCCGATCCGGGCGTGCTCGTTTTCAGCGCAGCGAGCTATTTCCTCGGGCTCGCCACCCATTCGAGGCCAGTCGCATCTCTCGGCATGCACACCGGGGAGGCGATCGTAATGGGCGGAGTGATAACGCAGATCATGAAAGGCTCGTTCGGGCGAGCTCGTCCATCCATCAGCCCCACCGATCCTCGCGATTTCGAATCGGGTAAAGGTTTCGGCAACGACGATTTCGGGTCGTTTCCATCGGGGGAAGTGACGATCGCCTTCGCGACGGCTACCGCGGCCAGCAGAGAAGTGAGTCGATCATGGCCGGGCGCAGCGCGCTACGTCACGCCGGCGAGCTACTGTGCGGCTACGCTCGTGGGATTCGCTCGCCTCTACAAGAATCAGCACTGGGCGAGCGATGTCGTCGCCGGAGCGGCAATGGGAACCATGAGCGGGATTCTGTTCGACAGGTACAACCAGAGGTATCCAGACAACATTTTCAATCGCGTCTTCCTGCCAAGCTCGATTGTGCCCGACCATGGCAGGCTCGCGGTAGCGTGGCTGCTACCACTGCAGTGACCTCGGAATGTTCATGATTCAGGATACACTCAGCTGAGTCGCAAACGCTCCGCTCTCCGATTCGGACTCCATGGTCTATACGCTAATTCAGAGCGATCAACGGTCTCGCGGGTCGCAGCAGGAACCGCGCTGCTGATCTTCGGTGTGCTTGTCGCAATTGCGCGTGTTTACGTCGGCGCTCATTACCCCGGAGACGTTGTTGGTGGCGCGGTGCTGGGCGCGATCACGAGTCTCATCGTGCTCCGGTTGTTCAAGGCTCCAGCACTCCGCTGAGCTCTCGATCGAGTTTTCGAGTTCCTTGGTCGGATGCGACTGGCTGCGAAGGTTGGGTAGAGCGCCGTCGGACTATTTCGAGTCCCGAAATACAAGCCGACAGCCACAACACTCCGGCGGCGTAGCCGGCGACGATATCGCTGAAGTAGTGAACTCCCAGATACAGCCGGCTAAATCCGATCGCGAGTACCAACGCGAGTGCCGCTCCGACTATGAGCGTTTTTGTTCTCTGCCGATCGACCATGCGGATCAGGAGGTAGGCCAGCATCCCGTACCCAATGAGCGATCCGAGAGCGTGCCCGCTCGGAAAGCTGAAAGATTCGCCGTGCAGGAATACCTCGGCGCCGAACGGACGCGGGCGCCTGATGACGGTTTTGAGTGCCGCGGTGAGAATCCCGGCTCCGGCAAATGCCGCAAACCAGCCGGCGAGCAAAATCCACTGCCGCTTGATGGCGAGAACGGCTGCGACCACCACGCCGAGCACGGCCATCGCGAGCGGTGAGCCGAGAAGCGTAATCGCCGAGAAGATTCTGTCGCCCAGATTCGTCGCGTGATCACGGAGAAGACGAAGAACGGCGACGTCGAACGCCGTGAGCGGATCGTGGTGGATAACGTCCTCGGTCACCCCGGCAAATAGCCAGAGACCGGCGACGCTGATGAGCAGGCCAATCGTCAGGTGGAGTCCGAGATATTCACCGCGAGCAAATCGGTCTGCAAAGAACGTCCAGATACCTGGATGTTTTTTGTGAACTCGCGTCAAGCCAGTCGAATCGAAGATTCTCCGCTGGATTCGAAACAGCCGGTCCGCAACGAAATCCCGATTCGCTTTGAGCCATCGCGCCCCGAGAATCAGAAGTACCGTCAGCGCCGCGAGGAGAACAAGGGCCAGGCTTGCCTGACCAACGTAGCGCTCGAGAGTTGGCAGACTGCGTCCGAAGAGGTAACCGAGGGTGCCAAAGATTGCCGCCCATACAATGCCGCCTGAGGCATTGTATGCGGTGAATTCCCAATACGGCATCGATGCCATTCCCGCCAGCACCGCCGCCCAGCTTCTCAATAGCGCGATAAATCGGCCGATGAATACGGTCTTGCCGCCGTGTCTTACAAAGAACTTTTCAGCTGTAGCGAGATGGCTTTCGTTCAAGTGGAGTTTTTTGCCGTACCTCAGGACAAACGCCCGTCCACCCTTTTTGCCGATCCAGTAACCCCCATTGTCACCGACGATGGCTCCTGCCGCCGCCGCTGCGATTACGAGGAAAATGGAGAGGTGGCCCAGTGCCGCATACGCGGCCGCTGTCACCAACGCCGTCTCGCCGGGCAACGGTATGCCCAGACTCTCCAACCCTACAAGCGTGAACACAATGAGGTAGCCGTAGGTTGCTACCAGCCCTGCAATAGTTTCACCCATCTCTGTGCGTGCAAGAATGACTGCGAATATTCCTCTCGTCCATCCTATGCAACTTCTAGAGACTCGCGCGTATTCCCGCTCGTATTGTCCTGCCTTCGAGGGGAGCCCAAAGCTCGGTTGTCGGACGACCTAGTCGAGAAGGTGAAGGAAGCAGCAGTGGTCCGTAGTTGGTTTGACGGACATTGGTGAGATTGTCGACGCTCAGAAATAGCTGCTGTCGCGCGATCTTCTGTGTCAACAAAAGCTCGATCGTGGTGAAGCCCGGAGTCGTCTTTCGATACGGATCGTCCTCGGCGTATTGCCGGCCGGTATAGTAGGACTCGATTGCAAACCTGCTTCCGGTCTCTTCGATGTCGAAGGCTATATCCAGGCCGGCCCTGTGAGATGGATTGTAGGGAACCTCTCGCTGTGTGCTGGTGCCGGCGTCGTCTGTGGGCACGGTCTCCCGCGCTCTGAGAAAGCCATAAAAGGCAGTTATCGAGATTGGATCTCCCGTGAACACCGCGAAGACATCCAAGCCGCGCGTGTGCGTCGGACCGGGAGCATTGATCAGCTCACCCGCATACGGTCCTGTCGTGATCTCGCGCAGGATCACCGGGTGCGATATCCTCGACGCGTACCCCGTTGCGTTGACATCGAGTCCTTCCGTGTGGTAGGCGACATCCATCGAGAAATTACGGGCGCGTTCGAATTTCAGGTCGGGAGCAAACGCTCCGGCAAAGGGACGCAGACGAGCGAATCCGATCCCTTGCGTCTCATCGATGAAAGGCGTCGGAGCGTAGGCCCCAAGCCCCGCAGATAGTCTCTCGGAGAACCCGGCGAGTTGTCGAAACAGCACGCCGGCGACGGGCACGCACGACGTTCCATATCGATTGTGGCGGTCGCAGCGTCCAGTCAGCGACAACGAGATCGCATCGCTGGCCGTCAGCGTCGTCTGCGCGAATGCGGATAGGGTGTTGAAGGCGAAATCAAACCCGCTGAGACTGTGGTTCGTGTAGGCGTCAGTCTGAGCAGCGAATCCGCCGACAAAAATCGCGCGCTGCACGCTGCGCGTGGCCGAGATTTCGGCGAGCGATGAAGCGTCGCCATCTTGCTCTCTGGCGCCGGTGGGGAATCGATGATCTCGACTCAAGCCGGCGATCGACCCGCGAAAGGCCAGCAATGTCCCCGAGCTCAACGCGATTCTCCCAACTGCTCCGATATCGCCGTGGCGCGATTTGAGCCGGTCGCTCTCGGAAGGAGGCGCGGATGCGCTAGAGATTCCTCCGCCGTGTCGCTCGTCCCCTGAGAGTCCCGCGGTCAGCAAAAGCCGGCTGCCACTGGTGCCGCTCCAAAACAATCGCGGCCGCAGCTCTCCGCGGGTCGAGCCAACGATGTCCGCCCATCCATCGGAGTCTGCTTCGCGAAGGGACTGCCGGTGCGCTCCGCCGAGCACCGTGTAGCTCCAGGAATCATTCAGACGATCTCCCGCGAAGCCAACACCGTCTAATCCGCCGAATGAAGATGAGGAGAACAGCAGGTCGCGGATTGGGCGCCCGCCCTCGGGTGGCGGTCGGCGAGTTACGAAATTGACGACCCCGCCCAGCGCAGTCGGTCCGTAGAGAGCGGAGGCGGCTCCCTTGATGACCTCGATCTGGGCCAGATCCAACGGTGGGAGCTGAACCAGGGACAGTCCCGCTTCGCTCGCACCGGTCAGAGGGAGTCCGTCCGTCAGAAACTCCGTGTACTGCCCGCGAAATCCCTGCACTCTGAGATTAGCGCCGCCCATTCCCGGCGCACCCGGCTGCACGCGTACGCCGGGAATCTCTGCCACCATCTGCGTCAGGTCACCAGGGCGCATAGCCGTTTTCTCGTCGACGTCCTCACCGGCCAATACTTCGACTCGTAAGGGAACCTCTTCGATCCGCTGCTCGGTTCGTGCGGCGGTAACTATTACCGGTGCGGTAGTGTGCACCCGCTCCGTGAGCTCGATCGACACGGTCGTATCGAGTCCGGCTATGGTGGAGAAGGACACGGTATCGGGTGCATATCCGAGCTTCGTCGCCTGGAGAGTGTGGGCGCCCTGAGTCAGCTCGAGCATCACGATCCCGGCTGAATCCGTTCTTCCTCCGACATTCTGCTCTCGCACGATTGCGTCAGGAACGTGTTTGCCGCCGGAAGAAACGATTACGGTTACTTTCGCGGTTTGCTGCGCCGAGACGTTCGAAGCCGCCAGTGACGATGCCAGCGCGAAGATGAGCGGGACAATTCCCGATCGATTTATACAGGTGCGGATGAGCATCACTTTGAACGAAGGTCGCGACGGCATTCCCGGTAAGGTCGACCAGGACCACTGCGGGAGTATTCTAAAGCTACACTGGTCGGCCGCCGGCGAAGAAAATCATGTAGGCGCCCAGCACGACAAGAAGGATCGCCACGACTCGGCGAAAGACCTGCTCCGGTATGAGTTTCAACGAGCGTTCGCCGAAGATCGTCCCGGCCAGTGCGCCGGCGGTGGCGAGAACAACTATAGACCAGATTCCCGCTATCTGGCGACCCCGCGTAATGAAGTACGCGGGCATCCTCGCGGCGTCGACGATAACACACTGCAGTCGCCGTCGCCACGAAGGCCCAGTTGTCGGCCGTGGGCAAGACGCTCCGCGAATCCAGAACAGCCCGTAGCCATCAACTTTCCAGCAGATGGCACCCGGCAGGTAGTCTTCAGTTGTAGTTAAAACCCGTACCTCACCCCAACCTGAATCTGCCTTGGATCGCCAAGTCCATTGCGAATGGTGCCGTCGAAGTTGAAGAGCAGAGATGCGGATGAGGGATCGCGGAAATTGTCGCGGTTCAGGACGTTGAATACTTCCGCCAGCAGCTCGACCTGACCGCGGTGACCCGTGCGGAAAGGACGCGATAGCCTGATGTCCCAGCTGGCGAAGGCATTGTCGCGGCGAATCGTGTTGCGCAGCAGGATCGTCCCGTTGGCGCAGATTCTGTCCGATGGTGCCGTCGCGCGGTCTCCGCTCAGCGCGTTGTTGACGCACTTCTCCGACGTCGGCTGCGCGGAGTACCAGCTGAAACGATTGTTGGCGTAGATGTCCCACGGGAACTTGTAGAGCGCCCACAGATTCAGCCGGTGCCGCTGGTCGCGGTCGCTGTAGTTGTACTCGCGATCCAGACGATCCGCCCGCGCGTAGCGGAAGCTGAACGGATCGCGCTCGTTGTCGTCGTCCGACTTGTCCATCGACAGCGTGTAGTTCGCCTGATACTGGAAATTGGGATCGGCCATCCGAGCCAGCCCGACCGTGACGCCGTTGTAGCGGGATTTCGCGGTGCTCTCGATGGTGGTGAGAGTGCTGACGCCATTGGCCGTGCCGTTCAGGCCGGTCAGCCAAGGTTGTCCGAACACGGCATCGTTGCGATTGACGAAGCGCGTGAGATTGTTGGTCGCCGCGTAGGTATAGCTGATCGAAGCCGCTACATCATTGAGAATCTCTTTCTCGTAGCCGACTGACGCGCTCATCGTCCGGGGATTCTTGAAGTCCTTGTCATAGATGAAAATGTCAGGACGGAATGGAGCTCCGGCCGGCGCGGGCAACAGTGTGTTGTACGGAGGTGGGGGGCCAAGAATCCCCGTGAGCGCGCTGTTGCGGAAGATCGTCTGACCGATCGAGCCGTTCGTGCTCCGCGCGCTGGCGAGATTCAATCCAGGGATGCGCGCATAGTAGAGTCCGGCGCTCGCGCGCACGAGATCCTTTCCGTCGCCGTTCACATCCCACGCAATTCCCAGCCTGGGCTGAAACATCTTGAAGTCCGATGGGATCTTGCCGTCCGACGGGAAGGCGTACGTTCCGGTCGCATTCGTCACAGTCTGCCCGATGAACCCCGAGAAGAACACTTGCGACGGCGGCGTGATCGGATCCGGTTGCTGCTGGCCCTCCCAGCGGAGACCGTAGTTGACCGTCAGTGTTGGCGTCGCTTTCCAGTTATCCTGGATGAACACGGCGTAATCGGTTTGCGGAATCACCTGCGTGCCCGACGCTTCGAGCGATAACCCTCCGACGCCAACCTGCTGCAGGTAGAGCTGCACCGGTCCCGAAATCGAGGTTCCGGGGAAGGCCGCGCACGAGCCAGTAAGGGAATTGCCGACTTGCACGCCGGCAGCGTTGCTGCACTCGACGTAGTTGTTTCCAAAGTTGACGTAATTCTCGAAGCTCGTGACGGAATTGAAGATGAACCGGCCGTTGCCAAATCCGATAAATGTCTGGTGCTCCGCTGTCCTGTTCACCTCGAAGCCGGTCTTGAAGAGGTGGTTCCCGCGAATCATCGAGATGTTGTCGAGCACCTGGATGCGTGTGTCATACGACTTGACCGGGATGAAGAAGGGCTCACCGAATCTGAATCCCGATGCGAAGTCCATCCCTGTATCCGAGAACGGACGGTTTGCTCCGGGAATCTGCGGACCGCTGTACGGGCGCGGCCTGTCCTCGCGTGCCAGCTGAAAGCGGAATTCGTTGTCGATTGACTCGGTGAGATTGGTGACGAGGCTGCCATTGATCGCGTTCGAGTAATCCTTCTCGGTGGCGTTGGCGCTCCTCGCCCAGGTGTCAACATCGAACGTGCCGTTCTTCTGGCGCGAGTTCGTGTAGTTGTACTTGAGCGACGCGATGTTGATGGGGTTGATGCGCCAATCGAGCTTCACGAACGCGACCTGCGCGTCGTTGGTGCGTTGAATCGGACCGAAGTCATCCGACAGGGCTCCGCCGAACGCAGTGCCGAGGAAAGTCTTGAGCGAATCGAGCGCGGGTGACGACGGTCGATTCTTCTGCTTCACCTCCGTGTACGCCTGCTGGTCGTAGGCGACGAAGTAGAAGAATTTGTCCTTCACAATCGGCCCACCGAGGGTGGCACCGAACTGGTGCTGACTGAAGTCCGGCTTAAGAGTGAGATTGGCGTGCGTGGCATCCGACGACAGCGCGCCATCCTTGCCGAAGTAGTGGAGCGTGCCGTGCATCTCATTCGTGCCGCTCTTCGTGATCACGTTCACGAATCCACCGCTCGATCTCCCGAACTCGGCGTTCGCGCCCTGTGAGACGACGACCATCTCGCGCACAGCGTCGAGGTTGAATGTGAACGGAGGACGTTGTCCGCCGCGTTGTTCGCCGAAGAACGGGTTGTTGAAGTCCGCGCCATCCACCGACACGTTGTTGTGGATGCCGCGCTGTCCGCCCACGGAGATGACATCACCGTCTGGTCCCTGGGTGACGGCGACGTTGGGCGTGAGGAGTGTGAGGTTGAGATAGTTGCGCCCGTTGTTTGGGAGCGCGCTGATGACGGGAGCCGGCAGTCGCGTCGCCTGCGCTGACTTTGTTGCCTCGATCGTCGCCTGCCCGAGAACCGTCACGCCTGCGAGCTCCGTCGCCGCTCTGGCCATTACCAGCGGAACCTCGACCGTCTGTCCGACGTTGACCGCCAGGTTCGATCTATTGGCTGGGATGTATCCGACCGCGCGAGCCGTCACCTGGTAGTTACCGAGGGGAACGAGAGTGGCGACGAAGACGCCCTGCTCGGTGGATTTGATCGAGCGGGTGAAGTTTGTCTCCGTGTTGCGCAACGTGACGACAGCGGAGATGGGACGCCCACTCGAATCAGTGGTGGTGCCGCGGAGGACGCCGGTCGTAGCCTGGGCCTGGGCGTGGAGAAGCGAGGGGATGAACAACGACGCCGCGAGAAGGAGGGAGAATCGCAGCAGCTGGGACGAGACGACGCGCCGCATCATGAAGGAATCTCCAAATGAGGGAGCAGCTGGTCTTTTTCTGGCCACAAACGTAACGCGGGATTCACTGCAACTGAAGACTACCGGCCAGTCAATTCCTTCAAAACGTTGATCTCGCTCCGCTGGCAAATGGGGGTTCAACACGATAGTTTTTAATGGTAGAGAACAGGTGCGCGCGGGATTACTCCACCAGCCCGCGTACCGCGCTGTCAGACGGTTAGTGACGGCATTTGGCGCTTCTGGCGACGCCGGGTTTTCAGTAACTGGCGAATGCCATGGCCGAAGCGGGCGACCAATTCAAACGTGCGTCTAACTCCCCCAATGGGATTCCGCTGACTGGTTTCGGCGATCTCGCGCCGGCCGCGCGCGCCAGCACGAAGACGCGAGCTGAGCGGAGCAGTGCTCTGCGCGTGGCGGTCGATGAAGCCGCGACGCGAAGCGCCGAGTCGATGTTGCCACTGCGTATCGCGGTGGTCGGCTTCACTTCTGATCTGCGGGACATCGGAATGGCGCCCGAGGCCGTCCTGATTGCACTCAAGAAAGTGGTGAGGCAGCGGACGGATTTCGCCGGGATCATGATGCGCGAAAAGATCAGTACCTGGTGCATAAAAGAGTTTTTCAGAGAAAATTAGTTCCGGGGGGCTTCCCCCCTGGTAGCTCGGGATGTTCACCAGTCCGGGCTTTTCAGTCGGCCGCAAATGGCCGGCAAGTCAAGGGCGCTTCTGGCGACGCCGTCCGTACCTGAGGCGAACGACCATGGCGGACAATTCCTCACCCAACGCCAAGACTCGGTCAACCGAGCTCTTGCAGATTCTGACGGATAGAATCGACCAGGCACAGAACGATCACAAAGCGCTGCGTCTCGCGGTTTGCGCGTACGTGTCGGGGCTGCAGGAACGGGACGCTCCGATCGAGGAGATAACGCAAACCGTTCGGTCGATTCTCGCAAAGGCGGATCGGAATCTCATCAAGCCGACTTTTGCCGGCGCCATCGATCAGGTCGAGGTATATGCGAGAGAGCTCGTCAACTGGTGCGTGAAGCACGGTCCGCAAGGCGTTTTCGCGGCATCGTAGTCGTCGCTCTACAGCGGCGCCCGCGGTACCTGTCCCACCAACATTTTCAGACGAGGGAACTTTTTATGAAGCACTACAAGGGAATCTCAGCCGACGACAAGCATCGTGTCGTCGCAGCGCTCAAGTCACGCGGCGCGGGTAGCTGTCCGCGCTGCAACGACAGTCAGTGGACTGTGAGCGAGTACTCGAGGATCGAGGTTCAGGAGACCGCGGCACGCGGCGCTCAGGGGACGACGATTCCGGCGGTGATGATCGTGTGCGAGCACTGCGGGTTCATTGCGCAGCACGCGCTGCAGCCGCTTGGACTTTGGGATCCGGTCACTGATCTTGTGCAGGGGAAATCGGGGGCACGGCCGCTGGCTTGATTCGCAGCTGACTGGTCACGGGCTGAATCGCTTGAACTGCAACTGAACGCGGCGGGAGGTGTCAGAAGCGTAGGTGCCAGTTCTTAGTTCACTACTCACTGACTTCACTAACCGGATTGTGAGCCGGCCCGTGCGCACCATCGATGATGGCCGTTTTAGATGATGTCGCGAGTGCTAGGGCGCGGCGTGGTTCTGGGGCGTGAGCGATTTCAAGAAACTCAAGGTTTGGCGGAAAGGACACGCACTCGCGCTCAATGTGCGTACCATCACCCAGCGCATGAGGGGCTCCGAGAAGACTGGCATCTATGCTTCTGACGCCTCCCGCCGCGTTCCGTTGAACCTGCTCTTACGCCGAGAGAGTGCTCGGCTCCGCAGCGCGTCTGGTTTCCGGAGCTCCGGCCTTTCTTCGAAGCGGCAGCGCAATCGCGAACACCGACCCATCCTCGTCCCACTCCCCCCACGCGCGCCCGCCCTGCGACTCGACCGTCTCGCGCACGATGCTGAGGCCGAGGCCGGTGCCTTCGATGGCCGACATCGATTCGTGGGCCCGAAAGAACCGCTGAAACAGCTTGTTGCGTTGCGCCGGCGGAACGCCAAGTCCGTTGTCGCGCACGCGGACGACAATCTCGCGCTCTCCCGATTCCGTCGTCTCTTCGGCGCCACTGATCTCGACGAAACGCTTTTCTTTCCGAGGATCAGCGTACTTGATGGCGTTCGAGAGATAATTCTTGACGCAGAGCTCGATGACGGCCGCGCTCACCTCAATCTCCGGCATCCCGGGCACGACGCGAACATCGATGTTCGCGGCCTGCGCGGCCTCGCGCACCTGACGGCACGCTTCTCTCACCGCCTCGGCAAGCTGCACATTCCGGTGATGGCGGACATCGTCCCGGTCGGTGCGCGAAAGCGCGAGAACGTTCTCAACCGTGCTTCGCATCTCACGCGCGTTCCGTACAATGATCTCCAGCAGCTCCGCGCGCTTCGCATCGGATAAGTCTTGAACTTCATCGAGCACGCTGCTGGCGCCGAGCACTGCTCCAATTCGGTTCTTGATCTCGTGTGAGATCACTCTGTTGAACGCGCGCAGCCTGTCCTCACGTTCGGCAACGTTCTTGTCCGCGAGCAGAAGGAAATGCGTCATCGTCGACTGCTGGATGATCGTCACGGCGCGGTAGAGTCGCGAGCCGCACGACATCAACTCGCTCTTCTCGCACGGGTCCGGAAGTTCCTTGACGACGCTCGCGAAGAACGAGAACAGTATTCCGCCGAGAAACTCGTATTCCTTGAGGATCTCGTACGCGTCGAACCCCTGCTGGTGACGGAGCTGACCGAGCTCCATCGCCTTCGCGACGACGGGCATGTCGACACCGATCTCGGCCGCCGGGTTCTCGACGTAGTCGGCGACGCCGTCGATCAGGAGCGGGACATGGTCGAGGAGATCGTTGGTCGGGAACAACCGGTTCTTGTCGAGCGAGACTCGATCGGCAATCCGGCTGAGCCATTGTTCAGTTAGCTCGCGCTTCGAGGCCCTGAGGCGCGCACCAAGAACTGCGGCCATTGGGCAGTCATCGCTTACCAGCGTCTTAGTCGATTGTTTTCGCGCCAATCCAGCAAATCCCGGAGTGTGTCACGTCTGTTTTACGCATGCGCTGGGCCACCCGTAGAACCGCCACACAGGGGGCTAAGTCACGCCATGTAGAACTCCCAGGCGATTCGATCCGGATCCTTGAACGCCACGTACTTCTTGCCGAGCGTCTCGTCCATTTTGACGCCGGTATTGTCGATGCGCGCCGCGGCGAGCGCATCGGCGACGCGCTTGAGCTCCTTCTCGTCTGTGCAGGCGAGAGCTATGTGGTCGACGCCAATGCGGTGCGGATTGAACGCGTCGTTCCTGGGCATCTGCTCAGTAGGGCCGCGCAGTCCGAACGCAGTTCCACCGGCGAGGAAGAGGGAGATATTGTCGGCGTCCATGAGGTGCTTGAACCCAAGGGTTTCGACATAGAACTTCTTGGAGCGCGCGAGGTCGCTCACGCGAAGCGAGACGTGGTGTACGCCGGGCGTGGTCATGTTTACGGGCATTGTTGGTCCCTCGCGCGAGTTGGGGAATGACGGTGGCCGAAAGCCAATGTCCAACTTTTGTATGCGGAGGGCAAGGCGATGGTGTGGCGCTGACTCCGGAACTATCTAATGCGTTGTTTGGGACACTGAACTAGTTCGCGCGGAAAATACCCAGCCAGACAATACCTTCAGTCCGGCATTGACGCGCCTTCGACAAGTCAGCATTGTGTACCCCCGCCCTCTATCAGGAGACAATGTGCATTTTCGCCCGCCCAACAGGTGCTATCTGGCCTGCATGCTACTCGCCTTAACAGCTTCGCTTATAGTCATACCCGGCACAGCTCAAAGCCAGGGCAAGTCAGCCGTTTCGCCGGCTGCGATGTCCCCGGATCTTCAGGCGGCCCGAACCGCGCTCGCGAAATACAGCGACCCGTTTGCCGCAATCAAGGATGGATACTTCTCGACGCTCGCCTGCATTGATTTCCCGACCGGGGTTACGGACGGCAACGTCGTATATCCACCGGGCGCGATGGGTGTTCATTTTTTGAATGCGGCGAACATCGGGCCGAAACTAGATCCAGCCAAGCCGCAGGTGCTCATTTATGAGCCGGTCGGCAACAAGCTCGTGCTCGCAGGCGCGGAATGGTTCGTTCCCGTGGCTGCGGCTGGGGACGTTGTACCGGCGATCTTCGGTCAGACCCTTGCCGGCCCCATGGATGGACATGAGCCTATCATGCCGGCGACCCTTCGCCACTACGACCTGCACGTGTGGCTTTGGAAACACAATCCGCGGGGGATGTTCACATCCACGAATGCGGCGCTCAAATGCACTCCTGGGGCGCCCTACACTGTAGTGAAGGGGGAACATCACAAGCACTAGATCGCATTTTGCTAGCGGCATCCATAAAACCGAAGCAGGGAGCTGAAAGCTTTGCAGCGTTGTAGCCGGGAGCTCTTCTACTGGCGTTGAGGAGCGCCCGATACACCAATGTGCGATTCCTTAAACGCCGATATGAAAGCTCCCAGCTAGATGGCTGCCAAGCTTGCAGCTCCCTGCTTCAGTATTAGATGCGCATTAGGTAACACCCCGAGGCCAGACTCGGCGCGATAGAATTCAGGAATGAAGCTGGAAGAGCTGGTACAGGTTTCCGCTGCCATCGCGGCAACTGCTGGTCGGTTGGAAAAGATCTCCAGGCTCGCGGCCCTGTTGGCGCGCGTTCCGCCGGATGATGTCCCGATCGCAATCGGGTTTCTGACGGGCTGGCCGCGTCAAGGCAAGATCGGCGTCGGCTGGGCCACCGTCGCAGCCGTGCGCGATCGTCAGCCCGCGACTGAATCATCGCTGGAGTTGCGTGACGTCGACAGCGCGTTCGACCAGCTCTTGTCGGTCAAGGGAAAGAATTCGGGGAGCGAGCGCGCGCGCCTGCTCGGAGATTTGTTCTCGCGCGCGACGGATGCGGAGCAACAATTCCTGGCGGGGCTCATCGTCGGCGAAGTGCGCCAGGGTGCGCTCGAAGGCGTATTGCTCGAGGCAGTCGCAAAAGCCGCTGGCCTACCAGCAGATAAAGTGCGGCGAGCAGCGATGATCGCCGGAGATCTCGGAGCCGTTGCACGTGCCGCGCTCGGCGACGATCGCGCAGTGGCGCTCTCTCAATATCAGTTAGAGCTTTTCCGCCCCGTACAGCCGATGCTCGCCGATTCTGCGCCGACCGTTGCTGACGCCCTTACCGAAGGCGTTCCGGTCGCACTGGAATGGAAGCTCGACGGAGCGCGGATTCAGGTGCACCGCCAGGGCGATCGGGTCGCGGTTTACACTCGCAACCTCAACGATGTCACGACCGCCGTGCCTGAAGTCGTCGAGGCAGTGAGGTCGCTACTCGCGCGCGAGCTGATCCTCGACGGTGAGGTCATCGCGCTCGCGCCCGATGGGAGGCCACGCTCCTTTCAGCTCACGATGCGCCGGTTCGGGCGCCGTCTCGACGTTGCAAAGCTGCGCGAGGAGCTGCCGCTCACGCCTTTCTTTTTCGATGTACTGCTGCACGACGGCGAGACAATCATGGACGACCCACTCTCCGCGCGGCTGGAGCGGCTCGCCACAATTGCACCGGCCGCGCTGCGAGTCCCGCGGATAGTCACGGCGAATCTGGAAGAGGCCCAGCGATTCCAGGCAGATGCACTGGAGCACGGGCACGAGGGTGTCATGGTGAAGACACTGGCCGCGCCCTACGCGGCGGGACGCCGAGGCTCGGCGTGGCTCAAAGTGAAGGAAGCGCGCACGCTGGATCTCGTCGTGCTCGCGGTCGAATGGGGATCCGGAAGACGCAAAGGTTGGCTAAGCAATATTCACCTCGGCGCGCGCGATCCGGCGACGGGCGGCTTCGTCATGCTAGGGAAGACTTTCAAGGGAATGACCGACGAGATGCTGAAATGGCAGACGAAGGAGTTTCTCGCACGCGAAGTTCGCCAGGAGGACCACATCGTCTACGTGCGGCCCGAGCTCGTGGTGGAGGTCGCGTTCAACGAAGTCCAGAACAGCTCGCAGTATCCCGGCGGGGTGGCGCTCAGGTTCGCCCGCGTGAAGGGGTACCGGCCTGATAAGAGAGCGGAGGAAGCAGACACTATCGCCGCGGTACGCGCGTTCCTGCCGGGTTGAAGCAGGATCTCGACTCTCTTGAAAAAATCAACTGAACACTACCTGCCAGGTGCCGTGTGCGGGCCGGCGATTGGCTACGGGCTGGAGCAATACCGCATCGAAACGGAGCCCGTAGCCCCCGGCCGCTCCGCCGACCGCCCCCAGCCGGTAGTGTTCAGTTGCAGTTCAGCGTGCTACGCTGGCTGGTTCCCGTAACCATGCATGGACGGAATCAGCAGCATCCCGTCCTTCGCGAATCGCCCACACAATGAGCGACGCCCCCCGACGCGCATCTCCGGCGGCAAAAACTCCCGGCACGCTCGTGCGATGCGCGCCATCGGTCGCCACGTTTCCCCGTGCATCCAGCTCAACCGCCAGGTCAACGATCAGCTTGCTCTTCACCGGACCAGTGAAGCCCATCGCCAGCAGCACCAGATCAGCCTCGAGCTCGAACTCCGTTCCCGGCATCCGCGCGAAGTCGGCTCGGCCGTCGGAGAAAACCTTCCTCTCCAGCCGGAGAGCGTGGAGCTTTTCCACTCGTCCGTCCGGCCCCGACAGCGCAGTGGTCGCGACGCTCCACTCCCGATCGCAGCCCTCCTCGTGCGCATGCGACGTCCGCAACTGCATCGGCCACAACGGCCACGGCGTGCTCGGCGCGCGACCCACCGGTGGCTGAGGCAGAAGCTCGAATTGCCTGACACTGCGCGCGCCCTGACGCACGCACGTCCCGGCGCAATCAGACCCGGTATCACCGCCTCCGATGATCACCACCCGCTTGTCGCGCGCGTCGATCTCAGTCTCGAAAAATGAATCGCTCTCGAGTCTGCGGTTCTGCGCTGTGAGAAAATCCATCGCGAGGTGAACGCCGGCGAGATCGCGACCGGGAACGTCGAGCTCACGCGCGGCGCCCGCGCCCGTCGCCACGCATACGGCGTCGAACTCGGCGCGCAATTCTTCGACGGTGATGTCCACGCCAACGTCGATCCCGCCGCGGAATCGCACTCCCTCGGCCTCGAGCTGCGATAACCGGAGATCCAGCACCGACTTCTCCAGCTTGAACTCTGGAATCCCGTAACGCAGAAGTCCGCCGACCCGCTCGCTCTTCTCGAAAACCACGACATCGTGTCCGAAACGGCGGAGCTGCTGCGCCGCCGCGAGGCCCGCTGGTCCTGACCCGACGACCGCGATCATGAATCCCGTCGCTCGGAGTGGAGGACGCGGTACCACCCACCCCTCGGAAAATCCACGATCGGCGATCGTCTGCTCGATATGACGGATTGCGACGGGATCATTCACCAGGCCGAGCACGCACGCAGACTCGCAGGGCGCGGGGCAGAGGCGTCCGGTGAGCTCCGGAAAATTGTTCGTCGCGTGCAGCGACTCCAGCGCCTCGCGCCAATCTCCGCGCTGCACCAGCCCGTTCCACTCGGGGATGATGTTGTGCACCGGGCAGCCGCTGTCGCCCTGACAGAACGGAACTCCACAGTCCATACAGCGCGCCGCCTGCGTGCGCACGGCTCCGTCTGGAACCGGGAGATAAAACTCCCGCCAGTGACTCGCCCTCTCCTCCACCGCCTGCCGCTCCGGCGTCGCTCGGCGAAGCGTGAGGAACCCCTTCGGATCACCCATGGCGAGCGTCTCCTATGACGAGTCCGCGCCGAGCGATATTCGCGCTGGCGGCAGCGGCCTCTGCGTCCGACCTGACCTTGAGAGCCTGACGGTACTCGCGCGGCACGACCGCGACGAAACGCTTCTGCGCGCGATCCCATTGTCCCAGCTCGCGTTTCGCGCGTGCGCTGCCGGTGTACCGCGCGTGCTGCTCTACCAGACGCCGCAGCAATTCGCGTTCGCTCGAGTCCGTTACAGGCACCAGCTCCACCATTCCAGTGTTGCACTGCTGCTCCAGCTCGCCGAACTCGTCCAGCACGAATGCGATCCCGCCACTCATGCCCGCGGCGAAGTTGCGACCTGTGCGGCCGAGCACGACGACCGTGCCTCCTGTCATGTACTCGCAGCCGTGATCGCCGACTCCTTCCACTACCGCGATCGCTCCACTGTTGCGCACCGCGAACCGCTCACCTGCCACTCCTGCAAAGTACGCCTCTCCAGAAGTGGCGCCGTAGAGAACCGTGTTGCCGATGAGAACGGTCTGATCAGGGATGAATTGCGCGGTGCGGGGATGACGCACGAGCAGTCGTCCGCCGGAAAGACCTTTCCCGACGTAGTCGTTCGCTTCGCCTTCGAGCTCCAGTGAGAGTCCGCGCGCGGCGAACGCACCGAAGCTCTGACCCGCCGAGCCGGTGAATTTGAACGAGATGGTTCCATCGGGCAGACCGACATCGCGGTAACGGCGCGCGATCTCGCCTGAGAGAGTCGCACCGACCGCGCGATCGGCGTTGGTGATCGGAAACGTCTCCTTCACCTTGTCACCGCGCTCGAGCGCGGGCTGCGCTCGCTCGATGAGGATCCTGTTCAGCGTCCCTTCTTCTTCGATGTGATTCAACCGAAGCCTTACGTGCCGCCGAGTGACTCTATCGGGATGCGTGCGCGACGCCGGCATCGCGAGATGCAGAAGCGCGGAGAGGTCGAGCGTGTTCGCTTTGGCGTTGTCCGACGCCGGCACCGGCCGCAGAAGGTCCGCGCGTCCGATAATCTCGTCCATCGTCCGGACACCGAGCTGCGCCAGCAGCTCCCGCACCTCCTCGGCGATGAAAAAGAAATAGTTCACGACGTGCTCTGGCTGCCCCGCGAACCGAGCGCGCAGCTCCGGGTCCTGCGTCGCGATCCCAACCGGGCACGTGTTGAGATGGCACTTCCTCATCATCACGCATCCTTCGACGATGAGCGGAGCGGTTGCAAATCCGAATTCATCGGCGCCGAGGAGCGCGGCGACGACGAGGTCGCGGCCGGTCTTGAGCTGGCCATCCGTCTGGAGCCGGATGCGACCACGCAGCCCGTTGATCACAAGCGTCTGCTGCGTCTCAGCAAGTCCCAACTCCCACGGACTTCCGGCTCGCATGATCGAAGAGAGCGGGGAAGCACCCGTTCCACCCGAGTCGCCGGAGATGAGGATGAGATCCGCGCGCGCCTTTGCGACGCCGGCGGCCACGGTACCCACTCCAGCTTCGGCAACAAGCTTGACCGAGACCGCGGCCTTCGGCGCGATTGCCTTGAGATCGTAGATCAGCTGCGCCAGATCTTCGATCGAGTAGATGTCGTGGTGCGGCGGAGGCGAGATGAGCGTGACGCCGGCCGTTGAATGCCGCGTGCGCGCGATTATCGCGTCGACCTTGTGACCAGGTAGCTGGCCGCCTTCGCCGGGCTTGGCGCCCTGCGCGATCTTGATCTGCAGCTCCGTCGCGCTGACGATATACTCCGCCGTCACTCCGAAGCGCGCCGACGCTACTTGCTTGATCGCGCTGTTGCGTTCAGTGCCGAAGCGAGCCGGATCTTCGCCGCCCTCTCCACTGTTGCTGCGCCCGCCGAGCCTGTTCATCGCGATCGCTAGCGTTTCATGCGCCTCAGCGCTCAGCGACCCGAACGACATCGCGCCGGTCATGAATCGGCGAGTGATGTTGGCAGCGGGCTCGACCTCGTCGATGGGAATGGGTTTGCGCTCGACGAAATCCAGTAACCCGCGCAACGTCGATTGCCGGCGAGTCTCATCGTTCGCGAGCTTGCTGAATTCCTTGAACGTCGAGTAGCTGTCGCCGCGCGTCGCGTGCTGGAGCTTGGCGATTGTCATCGGATTCCAGTTGTGATGCTCGCCCTGCGCGCGGTACTGATACTCGCCTCCGGGATCGAGGCGCGTCGCGCTGTCCGCGAGGACACGATCGGGATCGGTCTGCGCGGCGGCGTTCGCGACAGCATCATCAGCATCGTGCAGGGTCTCGAAGTTTTCGAAAGCCTGACGATGCCGCCGCAGCGTTTCTTCGGCGATCAGTTCTATGCCGATGCCGCCGACGCGCGAAGGCGTGCCGGCGAAATGCCGGTCGACGAGCGCGGCGCTCAATCCCACCGCCTCCCATAGCTGGGCGCCGCAATAACTCTGCAGCGTCGAGATTCCCATCTTCGACATGATCTTGAGCAGGCCCTTGCCCAGCGCTTTGACGTACTTCTCCTGTGCGCCGGCGCCATGCGACTTGTCGCCCGTCGCCGCTTCGGCACGCACCATCGCGGCGACCGTCTCGAGCGCGAGGTACGGATGCACAGCGCTCGCGCCGTACGCGAGCAGCAGCGCGAGGTGCGATACCTCTCTCGCCTCACCGGTCTCGGCGACGAGACTCACGCGCCAGCGCAGCCCTTCTCGAATGAGATGTTGGTGCACGGCTGAGACAGCGAGCGGGCAAGGGATCGCTGCGTGATCGGCGTCCACGCCGCGGTCGCTCAGAATGAGAAC